>JAFYMU010000209.1 GCA_017548245.1 Kiritimatiellia bacterium
CATGGCGCCAAAGTAAATGCGCTTCGTGGACAAGGTGGCGCGGGCTTCTTCCAAGGACATGCCTTTGGACTTGCGCTTTTCATAGAAGGCTTCGCTCAATTCATCCAAGAGCGGATCGCAGGTGTAGTCAATCACGGTGACTTCTGCAGCCAACTTCATCCCTGCAGCATTTTCAGAGAAGGCGATTTCTTCTGCGGTACCTAAAACGATAATCTTTGCGACATTTTCTTGAACGGCCAAATTGGCGGCCTTAATCACGCGAGGGTCCTGACCTTCAGGGAGCACCACGGTGCGACCCGAACCCTTCGCTTTATTGCAAATCTGACGTAACAAATCCATGATGGAATGACCTTTCTAAAAGATAAAGCGGATAGAATAAGTGTACCGCTCCCACGCAACTTTAGCAAGTCTTTTTTATTGGATTCTCTCCATACCGACATCCTTGGTGTGCAGGAGGCGAAAGACGCGCCGAACCAAATTAGCGCGCAGAGATGAAATTTTGGGCATTTTGTGTGGTTTGAGCCGCGATTTCCGCGATTGAGCAACCTCTTATGGCCGCTAACGCAGTACCCACGCGACAGAGATTCAGCGGATGATTGAGACGACCCGAGGTGGATTCAAGCACATCAACACCCTCCCCTCGCGGTAACATATCGGGCGCATCGGTCTCAATTAAGAGGCGATCTGCGGGAACCGCGGCGGCGAGTTGGCGAACCCTTTCCGCAGAAGGATTGAGCAACGCGGTTCCAAAGCTGAACCAAAGATTGCGATGACGGAAGAGGCGATGATGAAGTTGCTCCACCGAAAAGGCGGCACCATGGAGCATGATCGCTGGCACCTTCATGACCCACGGCTCGAGTGCATCAAAAAGATCACGCCATTTCCGCGCACCATGCACGATGATCGGACGCAAAAAGCGTTCGGCAAGCGCGAGTTGCGCGTGAAGTGCGCGGTGTTATTGAGCGCCGCCATCGGACGTTTTACGCAGGCCATCGAGACCGATTTCGCCGATGAGTGCGGTGGGATGGGCTTGGAGTAACGCCTCTAACTGCTTAAGGTTCGTCGCATCCGCTTCGTCTGCCGCCCACGGATGAATGCCATACGCACGGATTATGGCAGGATCTTCGGGCAACGGCGTTTCCCATTCTGCGGGGAATGCGGCACAAGTGAGACCGCCCACAATCTGAGCGTCACGCCAAATCTGCCGAACATGCTCCACCTCTGGGTGAAGCCGCGGATCGGTTAAGTGAAGATGTGCATCAAACCAACGAACCATAGGGCGATAGCATAACATAAAAATAAACGCCCTGTGCAAGCACAAGGCGTTTGTTTTGAGCGTTACGTCGCAAGGCGGCAGATTACGGCCAGAAGACTTTGGGTTCGGCAGACAACTGCACCTCGGCGGCCTTCGGCAACGCCGCATAGCGCGGTAACATCTCATTGAGGCTATCGCCACCCAACTTTTCAATCAACGCGGCGGCGAGTTCGATCAAGACCACGCTTTCAATGACCACGCACGCACGCGGCACAGGGCACGTGTCCGAACGTTCATAGGTCGTGGTTGCCGGCTTACCCGTTGCTAAATCCACACTCTTCTGCGGCACAATCGTGGTCGGAATCGGTTTCATTGCCACACGCAAACGCAAGGGTTGCCCCGTGGTCATGCCCGCTTCCAAGCCGCCACAACGGTTGGTCGGACGCACCAACTGGCCCGCCTCGTCACGCACAATCGCGTCATGCAACTGGCTCCCCGGCGTCGCGGCACCCTTAAAGGCTTCACCAATCTCCAAGCCCTTAATAGCATTCACCGACATCACCGCAGCGGCCAAGCGCGCATCCAAGCGACGTTCGGGCGTGACATAGGAACCCAAGCCAATCGGCAAACCCGTCACTTCCAATTCAATCACGCCACCCAAGGTCTCACCTTGGCTCTTCGCGATGTGAATCGCGTTGGTATAGGCATCCTCTTGAGCCTGCGAAGGCGCGCGACCCGGCGACGTTTCAGCAAAGGCAAAGGCGGTTTCATCGTCAATGGCCACCGCAGGCACATTGCCCAACGATGCCACATAAGAGCGTGCCTTAATGCCAAAGGCCGCCAAGAACTGACGCGCAATCGCGCCAACCGCCACGCGGCAAGCCGTCTCACGCGCGCTGGAACGTTCGAGTGCCTGGCGGATATCGTTAAAACCATACTTTGCGCAAGCCGCCAAGTCGGCGTGACCCGGGCGCGCCGTGGTATAAGCCGTGACCGCCTTACCCTTCCACGCGGCATGATCCTTGTTGACGATTTGCAAAGCAATCGGTGCACCCGTAGTCACCCCTTGCATCACGCCTGCCAAAATCTCAGCACGATCCGTTTCAATCGCCATGCGGCCCCCAGCGCCAGCCTTCAACTGACGTTTGGCCAAGTCTGCCGCGACCATCTCCGCGTCCAACGGAAGACCCGCCGGCACGCCTTCGACAATCACGCTCAAACACGGGCCGTGCGATTCACCTGCAGAAAGATAATGGAAAGCCATACTCGCCTCTTCTCAACGAAAGAACATCCAACACCATGCCAATACGAGCAGCACGGTAAAGAGAACCCGGACGGCAGTACGCCGTGCCGGGTCATAGATTTCAATAAAACGCGTCCGTAGCAATTGCCAAAGCATTGCTTACTTACCCTCGATGGACTTCAGACGTGCTTCCAAATCCGCAATCTTTGCCTTCAACTTATCCACCTGACGCGGCAAGAGAAGCGTTTGAGCAAAGGTGCGCTTGGGCTGTGCGGGCGTACCGAGGACATATTCGCCTTCTGGCACATCTTCCTTCACGCCAGCCTGCGGACCGACCTGAGCGCGTTCGTGCACCGTGAGGTGACCGGCGATGCCAGCCTGCGACCAGATGAGCGCGCCCGTTTCAATCTTTGCACTACCGGCGATACCCGCCTGAGCGATGATGCCCACGAAGGGCGCCACCTGCACGTTGTGACCGATCTGCACGAGGTTGTCGATCTTCACGCAATCGCCAATGCGCGTGCGGCCAAAGCGAGCGCGGTCGATACAGGTGTTCGAACCGATTTCCACGTCGTTACCGATTTCCACGATACCAATCTGCGGCACCTTGGTAATCACCGGGCCCTGCATGCTGATTTCAACGGTGTAGCCGTAGCCATCCGAACCAATCTTCACGCCAGCATGGAGAATCACGCGATCACCCAAGACGCACGATTCGCGCACATTCACCTGAGGATAGAGGTGGCAATCCTTACCAATCTTCACATCCTGAGCGATGAACACCAAACCATCAATGATGGTATTGTCGCCAATCGTCACGCCATCTTCAATCACCGTGTGCGGGCCAATGTAGACATTCTTACCGAGCGTCACATTGTCACCGATAACCGCCGTCACATGAACGCCAGGTTCGCGCACCACAGGCTTGGGGCCAAAGATAGGCGAGAGCGAAGCAAAGGCCTTGTTCGGATCTTCCACGCGAATCAAGACAGCCTTCGTTTCACCCACGTAGTCATTGGACACCAAGACTGCCGAGGCGGAGGTGGTCTTCATCTGCGAGGCATACTTCATGTTGGCCAAGAAGGAGATATCTCCCGTGCGAGCTTCAAGCAAACTCGCCATTGCGCAGATTTCAATATCCGCGTGCTCGGCATCAAAGGTTCCGTTAACGGCTTTAGCGACATCACAGAGTTTCATGAAGAACCTCCTTTTAGGCTTGTTCAGACTCAGATTCAACGACCGGTGCTTCGGCTTCAGCAGGGGCTGCGGGCGCTTCCGCGGCAGGGGCTTCAGGCGCAACGGCTTCAGCAGGAGCGGCAGCCTTTTCTTCAGCGGCGGCATCGCGTTCGCGCTTCATTTCTTCAGGAAGCTTACGGAAACGCGGCGTGGCTTCAGGCAGGGCCAAGACGCCATTGTAGTATTCCAAGATGTGACCCTTCGCAAAGAGGAAGGCAATCTGGCGCACCACCACATTCATATCCATATCAGCCAAGGACTCACGCAACGCAGCGAGGAGTTCGGCACGGGTGCACAAGGGGTGTTCGGCCACATACTTCAACGCTTCTGCCAATTCGCGCACCATGTGTTCGCCAGAGGTCGGGGTCAACGTCACATTGGCCACGAATTCGGGACCACGCGCATCGTTACCACGGAAGATAGTGAACTTACGATGACGGAATGCACCGCGCAATGCGTAGAGCAAGGAGCTCGGATTCATCTGTTCCTTGCGAAGCGCATTCTTCAACAACTGCACGAGCGAAGCCGAGGTTGAGGTCTGAGCGATGGTCACCGGCACGCACACGTGCTTTGCGGAGGCCACCAACTTCGGCAAGAGGTCGCGACGGAAGATAGCTTCTGCCTGGTCACGATTGTAGGTCGGGCGCGTCTCTTCAGCGGTTTCTGCTTCGCCTTCTGCGGGAGCTTCCACCGGAGCCGCCTTCAAACGGTACACCGTGCGCACGGTCTGGGTCTGCTTCCAAGCCTCAATCGACTCAGGGTCGCGGCACATTTCCACCTTCTTGAGGTAATCCTTTTCGGACAACCCAACGCGAGCCGCCAATTCAGCCACGCGATGATGATAAGCATGATGGTTCGGTGCGCCCACCCATTCGTTGGTAATCGTGCACTTGGCCACGCAAGGGAAGGTGCCCGACGGCGCATCGCAGCTTTCCTGGGTGATATCAAAGAAGTCGCCCAAGTGCGTTGCCAAAATGTGAGCCACCACTTCTGCTTCGGTCAAGGCCACATAGTCGCACGCCTTACAGGTCCAGAAGATCGTATCCGTCTCGGGCTTCGCTTCAAAACGAGCCAAACAAGCCTGCGGATTTTCCAAGAAGAGACGCACAAACTTCTTCACAGGATAAGCGGTGTGCGTGGACTGCAAGGTCTTGATGATGAGGCCGAGGTTGCGCTGATTGGGGAGGATTCGCAATTCCGCATCCAACGGTTTCACGAATTCACGGCGCATCGGAGGACGGTCTGTGCGCGGCTTGCGGAAGGGACGATCACCCTCTGCGCGAGGGGCTGCTCCCTCCTGGCGCGGACGATCATTGTCCCGTTCACGACGCGGACGACGTTCGCCATCACCGAATTCACGGCGGGGCGGACGCGGACGATCGTTGTCACGACGCGAGAAGCGCTCCCGATCACGGAAGCCACCTTCACGACGCGGGCGCTCTTCGCGGCCAGTGCGTTCGTCATAGACCTTGTCCTGGTAACGGCTGACATACTCATCGGCCGACGTACGCGCCCAATCGGGTGCGAAATCGAAACCGAGGTTCTTATTGGTATCTGCGTCGCTCATCTTGCGTCGCTCCTTTAGACCTTGCCCTGTGCCACGGCAGCCAAGAGACCACCGGCAAGAAGCAGCGTTTTCTGACGGTCAGACAATTCAGTCGTCACGTCGAATGTGTTGTTGTTAGTAAGATTCTTTACGGTTGCGCGGCCATCGCCTTCAATTGCGGCCTGCAAACCTTCAATAACGAGTTCATCACCCTGTGCCACGCGATCATAGTCTTCCGGATTGGCGAAGACGAAGGGCACGATGCCGAAGTTGATGAGGTTTGCGCGATGGATGCGTTCGATACTCTTTGCAATCACCGCACGCACGCCGAGATACATGGGGCAAAGGGCGGCGTGTTCACGCGACGAACCCTGACCGTAGCTTTCGCCAGCCACGATGACATTGGCCTTGCCCGCGTTGCGATTAGCCGTTGCGGCAGCATAGAAATTGGGATCGGTGTGTTCAAAGACGTACTTGGCGTACTCCGGCACATTCGAACGATACTTCAAACGTGCACCTGCGGGCATAATGTGGTCGGTGGTAATCTTGTCTTCCACCTTAATGGTCGCCACGCCACGGAGCGTTTCATCCAAGGGCTTACCCGGCGGCACTTCGCCGATATTGGGGCCACGCTTAATCTGCGTTTCAGGCACCCCCTGCCCTGCCGTTTCACGATAGAGGAACATGCCATCATCGATGGTGAAGGCGGTCGGCATCGGCACACCCGGCACATCCAACTGACGCGCATCAGCAAAAGCGCCCGTCAACGCCGAAGCGGCGGCCGTTTCAGGCGAGACCAAGTAGACCTTGGCCGACTGCGTACCCGAACGACCTTCAAAGTTACGATTGCTCGTACGCAAGCAGACCGCATTCGTCGAGGGGCTCATGTGCGCGCCAATGCAGAACCCGCAGGCATTTTCAAGGATACGGCAACCCGCCGCAATCAAATCGCCCAACAAGCCCTCGTCAGCGAGCATGCGCACCACCTGCTTCGAACCGCAAGCAATGCCCACTTCCACATCAGGATGCACCTGCTTGCCCTTCAAGAGCAACGCCACCGTCTTGATATCACGATAAGAGGAGTTCGTGCAAGAACCAATCATGATCTGATGCACCTTCTCACCCACGTGCTGCGCCACGGTCTCAATGTTACCAGGGTTGTGCGGTGCAGCGGCGAGGGGTTCGAGCGCGGAGAGATCGAGTTCCCACGTTTCGTCATAGGCCTCTTCGTCGGCAACCAATTCCACCCAATCTTCACCACGACCCTGCGCTTCCAAGAAGGCCTTCGTCACAGCGTCAGAGGGGAAGACCGAGGTCGTCACACC
>JAFYMU010000210.1 GCA_017548245.1 Kiritimatiellia bacterium
CGACTTGGAACAGACCTTGGGCCGCGTGGATTTGCCGTCGTTGGAAACGCCGAAGTATGACGAATTTGTGACCGATTACCTCTTCCCGTTGCCGAAGGGCGGCAAGCGTGCTCGTCGCGACTGGAATGGTGATCAGGAACTCTACAAGGGCGGTGGCAATGGCCGTCCCGCACGTCCGCAGACGGTGGACTTCATTGTGCAGGACAATGGCAATGGCGACTCCTTTGCAGATCGCTTGGCTGCCTACAATGACACCAAGGGCGCTGGCGAGAAGTTGGGTCAGAATGACATGACCACCTTGCTCTCGGTGGCAAAGGAATGCTTTGGCGATCGTCAGCAGCTCTTCCTCTATATCTTGCGTGCCGATGCGATTGCTTATAACTCGGGCCGCGACCTCTCGAAGTTCCGTCCGCTCTCCACGGCGCGTGCCGTGGCCCTCGTGTGGCGTGACGCCTATGGCGAATTGCCTGACCGTGTGATTTATTACCAAGTGTTGCCGTAAGGCCAACCGCTTAACGTGTTGAACAAATGATGACTGTAGACGAAGCATTGACACCTGCCACCGCCCACACGACCGCGTGCTCGTGTGGTTGCGAGGACCATGATGAACATTGGGGCCACGATCACGCCTGTGATTGTGGAGATCCTGATTGCGATTGTGGCGAAGACGATGGCGGTTATGATTTGCGTTATGTGAGCGACACGCAGTTGGCGTGTTCGGGTGAAGACTTGATGGAGTTGTTGAACTTTGACGCTGATGTCGATGAAGCACTCTATGAACGTCTGGGCCTCACCGCCGAATTACAGCAGGGCGAAGACTTTGAGTTCTATGAATTCAAGGAAATCCTCCCTGAAAACTACTACATGATCACGTTTCCCCCAGAAACGGATTTCTCCGATTTTACCGTGGCACAAGCGCTTTCCGTTGAGGAAATCACCGAACAGCGTTTCCAAGAGTTGGAACTCGATGACTCCGAAATGGCGTGCGACGGAAACTGTGAATGTTGCGACCAAGATTGCATTGGTAAGCAACCCGTTCTTTAATTGCTAACCCTTCAGAAAGGAAAACCACCACCATGCGTACTAAAATCGTCGCCGGTAACTGGAAGATGAATAAGCTCCCCTCCGAAGCAGCCGCTTTGATCGAGGGCATCCGCGCTGCCACCAACAATGGCGATTGCGGTGTTGAAGTTGTTGTTTGCGTGCCCTTCACTGCCATCACTGAAGCAGCTAAGGCACTCGAAGGCTCCAAGATTGGTCTCGGTGCTCAGAACATGCACTGGAAGGATTCTGGCGCATACACCGGCGAAATCTCCGCTGGCATGCTCAAGGACCTCGGTGTGCAGTATGTGATCCTCGGCCACTCCGAACGCCGTCAGTACTTCGCAGAAACCGACGAAACCGTGAACCTCAAGCTCAAGGCCGCGCTCGCTGCTGGCCTCACCCCCATCGTTTGCGTGGGTGAAACGCTTGAAGAACGCGAAACGGGCAAGATGGAAGAAGTCATCATCAAGCAGGTCACCGAAGACCTCGCTGGTTGCGAAGAAGACTTCGCCAAGATCGTGATCGCTTACGAACCCGTGTGGGCAATCGGCACTGGCAAGACCGCCACCTCCGACCAGGCTCAGGACGTTCACGCCCTCATCCGCGCCACCTTGGCAAAGATGAATCCTGCTCAGGCTGACGCTGTCCGTATCCAGTACG
The DNA here is from genome assembly GCA_017548245.1 of Kiritimatiellia bacterium. Classification (GTDB taxonomy): domain Bacteria; phylum Verrucomicrobiota; class Kiritimatiellia; order RFP12; family DVOR01; genus Spyradenecus. Next base: position 1,705 of record JAFYMU010000210.1, read on the forward strand.
GCGGTTCGATGAAGCCCGAAAATGCAGCAGACCTCATGGCTAAGCCTGACATCGATGGCGGCCTCATCGGCGGCGCTGCACTCGTGGCAGACTCCTTCGCGGCTATCGTTGCTGCTGGCAAGTAAGCCATACGCTCGTTTCTCATTCCGACAACCACTCGCATCGCGGGTGGTTGTTTTTTTTGTAGTGGAGTAGGGGAGGTTCGCGAAAGAGGCGAGGATAGACTCATTGAGATAGGCAAAGGCTTATGCCCCAAAGAGGCGATTAGAAAATAGGCAACGGTAACGCACACGTTCTCTTTCTCCTACGCCTTCATTACGTAGGCCTTTTGCCTTGGCACTCAAACCTAGAATGGAGAGCCATCCCACTAGACTTGGCGCGGCATCCAAGCCTGATCGCCCGCCAGTTTGACTGAAACACAACTTCACTTTCAGTCAAACTTGCTTCAAGTTTCAGTCAAACTTGCTTCAAGTTTCAGTCAAACTTACTTCAAGTTTCAGTCAAACTGAAAGTCACTTTCAGTCAAACTGATTGGGATTCGCGCTTGGATTGGAGCGCGAGGAGGCTACAATTGGCGGTGAAGAGGGGCTGACTTGTCGGCGATTCGCAGGAGGGATGACATTTGATAGAAGCTCAATTGAGGCGCAACGAGGGGCACTTCACAGGTTTCGCGAACAACGCTAAATGCAGGATCTGAAGGGGTGAATGATGTTGATTAATAAAGGAATCCGTTAAAAGAATTAACGATTTAGATTAACACAAGGGTGGGGGTATTCTGCTATACTAGTCGCTCTCTAGATGAAAGGAGTGGTAAATATGTCCACGATTAAAACGTTTATGCTTTCGATGGTTTCGGTTGCGGCTTGTTGGTTGATGGCGGCGCCGAATCCTGCATTGGTGCCTGAAACCGCTGATATGGTGATCACGGTGGATGGTTTGAATGTGTCGGATAAGGCTTCTGACAAGATTTGGCAGGAAGAACTCAAGAAGTTGGGTTTTGATGTTGATTCGACTGATCCGATGCAGAGTTTGGAAGAGGCTTGCCCTGGTTTGTCCGAACCTATCGCATTGCTCTTGGGTTATTCTAAGGAAGCGCAGACGATTACGGCGCGTTCGGTGACGGCGTTTGTGGATTTGTTGCCGAAGTTGAATAAGGATAAGGAGCCGGAGGGTTCGATTGTTGTCTTTATTGAGCAGCCGAATGCAGATCTCGCCGCGTTGCAGAAGGCGATTGAAGCCTTTTTGGAAAAGCAGGAAGAAAAGCCGTTCACGGTGGTGCGCAAGGGCGCTTGGTTGCAGTTTAAGCCCGCTGAAGAGGATGACAATGATGATTTCTTCGGCATCTGCGAAGGCAAGGGCGGCTACATGATTGCGTTGGCGGAGACGGAAACGCTTGCCGAGACCTATCGTAAGGGTGACTACACGGCGATTGCCAAGACGCATCCGTTGCAGAAGGCTTTTGGTCAGGCAGCTGACAATCAGCAGGTTGCGCAGGTGATGGTCTATAAGCTCGCCAAGATGTTCAAGACCTACATGGAAGAAGAGGATTTTGAAGCGTTGAAGATGCAGGTGCCCTTCGCCGCTCAGGTGGATAATCTCTTGTTCAAGGCGGAGAACACTGGCGATCGTGGTTCGGTCACGATTGTGATTGATTTCGCAACGGTTGAAACGGCTCAGGAAGTCGCTGAAATGTTGATTGGTTACAAGGCGATGGCCACGGGCATGCTCTTGCCGATGGCAATGGGTACGCCGGATAGCAAGACGGCGGCTTTTGTGAAGAAGATTCGCATCGCTTCGAATGAGAAGCAGGTGACCTTGTCGTTGGCAGGTTCGCGCGATGAAGTGTTGGGCATCTTGAAGGAATTGCAGGAGGTTCAGCAGCGTCAGCAGGCCGCGTTGAAGACTAAGGCTGCAGACCAGGAAATCGTCATTGATGGTTTGGACAAACTCTTCGATGAAGAGGATGATGATGTGATGACGCCGGAAGAGGCGGAGTCGATTTTGGATAGCATTGACTAAGTGTACGTCTAAGACGATAGGATCAATGGGATGTGCTAACCGGCGCATCCCATTTGTTTTTTGGGGGTGGTATGTTGTGCGCAGGGGGCGAATTATTTTTTTATGAATCTTGTTACGAAAGTCTGGCTTTTGTTATTATTTCGCGCATGCTCAGTTGAGCGCGATCCGCTGCCGGAGCGGTTGTTTTCCGGGCGTACTCTCAAGCATAAAGGAGACGTGACAGTATGAAATTCGAAACGAAATGTGTACAAGCAGGTTGGAACCCGAAAAACGGTGATCCTCGTGTAATGCCGATCTATCAGAGCACTACCTTTAAGTTTGATTCGTCTCAACATGTCGCCGATCTCTTTGACTTGAAAGCAACGGGTCACTTCTATACGCGCTTGAGCAATCCGACCTTGGATGCCGTGGAACAGCGCATTGCGGCGTTGGAAGGTGGCGTGGGCGCGATGCTCACGAGCGCTGGTCAGGCCGCGAGCACCTTTGCGATTCTCAACCTTGCCCATAGCGGCGACCACGTGATTTCGTGTTCGGCCATCTATGGCGGCACGGTGAATCTCTTTGGTGTGACGCTTGAAAAGCTCGGCATCTCCTTCACGTGGCTCTCGCCGGATGCAACGGATGAAGAAATTCAGGCCGCTATTCGCCCCAATACGAAGGCAATCTTTGGCGAAACGCTCGCCAACCCTGCGTTGGCCGTCTTGGATTTGGAACGTTGGGCCGCTGTGGCACACCGTAATGGTTTGCCGTTGATTGTGGACAACACCTTCCCGACGCCTTATTTGTGCCGCCCCTTCGAACATGGTGTGGATATTGTGATTCACGCGACGACGAAGTATCTCGATGGTCATGCAATGAGCCTCGGTGGCGTGATTGTGGACTCGGGTAACTTTGACTGGGCCGCAAGTGGTCGTTTCCCTGAATTCACCACGCCGGATATGTCCTATCATGGTTTGGTCTACACGGAAACCTTTGGTAAGGCCGCTTACATTGTGAAGGCGCGTGTGCAGTTGATGCGCGATATTGGCGCACAGGCCGCGCCGATGAACGCATTCTTGTTGGGCGTGGGCATTGAAACCTTGCCGCTCCGTATGGAACGTCACAGCAGCAATGCGTTGGCCGTGGCAAAGTGGTTGGCCAACAATCCCAAGGTGGAGTGGGTGCGTTATCCCGGCTTGAAGGGCGACAAGTACTACAACTTGGCTCAAAAGTATATGCCTAAGGGTGCCTCTGGTGTGGTGGCCTTTGGTGTGAAGGGGACGCGTGCAGATGCCCAGAAGTTGATGGACAGCATGAAGTTGGCCGCCATCGTGGTGCATGTGGCGGATGCGCGTACGTGCGTGCTCCATCCGGCAAGCATGACGCACCGTCAGTTGACCGATGAACAGTTGGTCAAGGCAGGCATTTCGCCGACGATGATTCGCTTCTCGGTGGGTATCGAACACATCGATGACATCATCGCTGATTTGGAACAAGCCTTCGCGCAGATCTAATGAAAACGTCGGGTGCTTCTTTCACGGTGGGCGTTTTTGCACTGTGCGGTTTGATGGCCGCACTGTGCGGATGTGCCGCTGGACCGAGTTTGCGTGCGGTGGATACTGAAGACGCAAAGATTATCGTAACGGAACAGGGGGATATTCTTGTTCATGGCGAACCCGTGCCGTTGGGGCAACTGCACAATGTGATTCAGGATTCGGCGACCGAACCCAATGAGCTCATTATTGTGCAATTGCAAGGCGGTTCGGAAACGCAGGAGATGCAACGCTTGATGCGTGCCATTTCGCGTGAGATGACCTTTGCGCGTCACTACAAGTACTCCTTCTCCACGCCACCGAAGGCCTACACCGAAACCTTTGACAAGCATACGGGGATAACTGAAGTCTTTGTTGCTGGGCAGGCGGTGCAACGGTTGGACGATGTGGCAGAGAAGGAAGCGGAAGTGCGCCGTTTAGAAGCCGATAACGCCGCCTATCAGCAAGGCGTGTATGTCTCGGATGCCGCGCAACGGCCTGTTTCAGCCTTCAAGGGGCGCTCAGATGCGAATCAAAAACAGAAGAGCGATCAAGAGACCCTTCGCAAGCAATGGCAACAGCGCAACAACGCGAATCGCCGTTAAAATAAACAACGACCTCCTCACGCGGGGAGGTCGTTTTATTTTGTGCTAATGTTGAACATTGAACGTGAGTAGACGTTACATTGAGGGTGTAGGTGGATATTTTTGAGCGCGGAGTGCAAAAAAGTCGCGCTTTTCTTGTGATAATTCTTGACGTGCGCCAAAAATAACACTATACTCTCTTTTGTCAATATGGTCATAGGATTTAGAAGTCCAAAAGGAGCCTTAAAATGAAGTCATGGATGATGCTGTTATTGGTCACACTTTGTGCAAGCATGGTGATGGCACAGGGAAGACGCAATGCAAAGGGCGCTGGCGCAGGTGCTGGTGCTAAGGCAGAGCCGGGGCAAATGCTTGAAATCAAGGAAATTACAGGCGTTGCAGGCGATAGCGATTATTTGGCTGCCGCTCCTTCCACTGATGAAAAGTGGAAACTCAAAATCAATCACTCGGATAGCTATGTGAAGGATGGCGCAAAGGGTTGGCACTACTTCGAAGTGGCCTATGAAGTGGCTAAGATTGGTACCGACGCCTCGGGCAAGAAGTTGCCGATCTTGACGATTCCTGAAGTGGAAGTCACGTTCGCAGTCCTTTATGATATGAAGCAGTCGAAGTTGGCTGGCTCGGTGAAGCAGATGGCTGACAAGGCCGGTGGCGCAATCGGTTGGGAAAAACCGTCGCAGTTGAACACCTTGCTCACCGAAACCGTGACCTACACCAGCATTACGCCTGGCCGTAAGCACTATGCCGCAGTGTGCGTGCCGCCGAGCTCGGTGGCGGTCTATGGTAAGCCCGTGGTCTTCTCGGTGCAGATCAAGGTCGATGGCGTTCAGCAGGGCGAAATCTTCACGGAAGCTGTGAAGGGCGCAAAGGTTGAAGGCAAGGATATCGCAGGTTTGCTCGTGGATGGCAAAAAGCAGAACGCTGCTTGGTGGGAATCGATTCAGAACAAGGCTGATACGGTAACCAAGGTGGAAGGCATTTTGCGTGATCGCTCCAAGACCCCGTTTGTCATGGTGGGCGATATGTACTATGATCAGGTGAAAAACCGCTGATTGACGCCCTAACCGGTTGAAAACGGAAATTTTATGGAACGTATTTTAACACTAAATATCGGCGCGACGCGGTTGGCGTTGGCTGAGTTTGAGGTGAGGTCCGGTCGCGGGCCTGGCCTCTTGCGTTATACATTCGGCGATTTGCCTGAAGGTAGCGCAGAAAATCCGGACACCTTTAGCGTAGAGATTGAACAGGCTCTGCGTGGCATGATGGCCGAGTCGGGTATTCGCGCAGGACGCATCTATGTGGCGCTCTCGGGCCAGATGGCCTTCCCACGCTTCGTCAAAGTCTTGGCGGATAGCCCGGAAAAGATGAATGAGCAGATTCGCTTCGAAGTGGAGCAGAATGTGCCGTTCCCGTTGAACGAAGCCATTTTCTCGCACGCCCTCATTGGTGCGCCTGACGCTGGCGAACAGCATGTGATGATTATCGCAGCGCGTTCGGCCCTCGTTTCTGCAGTGACGCGTGCCTTGTTGAATACCGGTTGCGAACCCGAATTGGTGGACGTGGCTCCGGTGGCGCTTTACAACGCCGTGCGCTTCAACTATCAGGAGATGGATGGTTGCACGTTGGTGGTGGATATTGGCGCTCGTTGCACGAACTTGGTCTTTGTGGAACAGGATCGCATCTTCTATCGTTCCATTCCTGTGGCTGGTAATACCATCACCGCAGAAGTCGCGAAGACCTTTGGCATCTCGCTTGAAGAGGCTGAACAGTTTAAGCGCGAACGTGGTTTGGTGGCGCAGGGTGGGGCATTCGCCGTAGATGACCCTGACACCGATCGTCTCTCCAAGGTGATTCGCAATGTGATGACGCGTCTCAACGCTGAAATCGCCCGTTCGATCTCCTTCTATCGTAGCCAGCAGGATGGTAGCGCGCCGTCGCAGATGTTGTTGACGGGTGCTTCGTCGCAGTTGCCCTACATGCAGAACTTCTTTGAAGAAAAGC
>JAFYMU010000211.1 GCA_017548245.1 Kiritimatiellia bacterium
AAGAGCGAACGCGTCGGCAACTGTGCGAGCGTCAATGCAGCGCCCACGCCGAGGATACCAATCACGATCACGCAGATACGACCGCACTTCACCTGCTGAGGACCCGTCAAGGACGGCTTGAAGCGCAACACGAAGTCCGTGGTGATTGCCGTCGAAGCCGAGGTGAGGTTCGCCGAGAGCGTCGAAATCGTTGCGGCAAAGATTGCGGCAATCACGAGACCTGCAATCACAGGATGCAATTCCATCGCCATGAAGATCGGGAAGACCGAGTCACTCTTAGGCATGGTCACGTCCATCAAACCAGGATTGCTGAAGTAGTGGGTGTAGAGACCCGTACCGATAGCGTAGAAGATGATCGAAGCAATCACCGAGAGCACGCCATTGAACCAGATGGAGCTGGCGGCCTTCTTTTCGTTCGTACACGCGATGTAACGCTGCACCACGCACTGGTCAGAGGTGTAGCTGGAGAGGTTACTCACCAAACCCTGAATCACGACCACCCAGAAGACGGGTTCCTTGAGGAGGAAACGGAAGTCGAGCAAACGCAACTTATCGTGTGCCTGAGCGATATCCACAAAGCCACCAAAGCCGCCCGTGGTGTTCATAATCAAGAGAGCCAACACCGTCACGGCACCGCCCAAAAGCACGATACCCTGCACGAAGTCACTCCAAATCACCGCGTCCAAACCGCCCACGCAGCAGTAGAGAATCGTTGCCACACCGCAGATCAAAATGCAGTTTTCAACGCCAATACCCGTCACCGCGTCCAATGCCAACGCAGGAAGCAAGGTCACCACCGCCACGCGGCAGACCATGAAGATGTTGAACACGGCCGAACCGAAGAGGCGGATCGCCAAGTTGAAGCGCTTTTCAAGGTATTCGTAAGCACTCGTAATGTTCAAACGGCAGAAGAAAGGCAAGTAGAAGTAGATTGCGATCGGAGCCATGGCCAAGATGCAGAGCACCATCGGGAAGTAACGCCAGTCGCCGATGTAGGTCATCGTCGGAATCGAGATGAAGGTAATCGAGCTAAGCATCGTTGCAAAGATACTCATGCCTGCCACGAACCACGGAATGCTCTTGCCACCACGGAAGTAGCTATCAGCCGTCTTCTGACGCAAGACGAAGATCATTGCCATGCCCACCATCGCCAAGAAGTAGACACCAATCACAACCCAGCTCACCCACGAGAAGGCCCAACCCTGACGCGAGAAGCTCACCACATGACCCACGGCCGTACGCTTAGCAGGCTTCACTTCACCACCAGCGATCACCACCTTCGGCATCACCTTACCTTCAGCAGGGAGCAACACCGTGGCAGCACCGCAACGCGGCAACACCTCTTCAGGAAGGGCGCCATATTCGGTCCACTTACCCGTCACAGCATGGTAAGCCCACACCGTCTTATTCCAATTGAAAGCCGCAGGTTCTGCTGCACGCAAGAAGTCCCAACGTTCCTTCGTCATGCGATTCGCCGCATCCCACAACTGACCGTTGTAGCCACCAATCAAGAGCACGTGCTGGTCACCAATGGCCTGGAACGAGGCACCAATCGTTGCCACAGGCGCATCTTCGAGCGCCTTCCACTCCCAGTTACCATCAAAATTCTTCGTGTAACCCCAACCCTTGTAGTCCGCCATCGGCTTACCATCTTCAGCGATGATCGAACCGCCATACACCACGAGCGTCAAGGACTTCTGGTCACCATTCTGAACTGCCGCCACAGCCTGTTCGCGAGCAGGGCCCGGAAGCGCCGGCAACTCATCCTCGTCCACACGCCATCCTTGCGCGTCAACGTGAAGACACGGTTCGTCAATTCACCATTCAAACGGCCGCAAGCAAAGACCGCGCCACCATTCCACGGTGCCACAGCCGTCATCGAGAGCGTACCATGCGGGAAATCAGGAAGTGCCTCCTGCGAACCATCCGCCTTCAACAAGAAGGCCTTTGCCGTTGCACCCTCAGCCGTCACGCCACCCACGCAGAGCAAACGCCAATCCGGAGAGACTGCCGAACCCAAATTCACGGCCACCGAAGCACCTTCAGCCACACCTTCAGGAAGCGTGCCCACCGTTGTCCACGTGTCCGCCTTTACATCATACGCAGAAATCGTCTTCGAATAGGCCTTCGATTCCTCATACGTCGAACCACCAGCCACCAAGAGCGTCTGCCCCATCAACCCCGCATACGGACGCGCCACCGCTTCGGGGGCCTCCGAAATCGCCTTCCACTCCATTTTTAGTGGAGCAGCACACAAAAGAGAGGCCACACCAACTGCAGCCGCCGTGAGCATACGCTTCATTCCCATAACGGAACTCCTTCTTACTACTAAAACCTGTACGCCAAAACGCACAGCAAAGAAATAACATTACTACCTATAATAACATAAACCGCACCCCTATGTAGACCAAAAACAACCCGAATATTGCACAATCTAACCGCAGGGGGCAGAAGAGACCTACTAAAAGGAAAGGCACGTCAAAGGGAAGAAGAAGAGGTACACGCCTACGCTCGCCCGTCCAACTCGTGTTTGAGGGCGCCAGCCAACCGAGCGCAGATTCACAACACAATGCACTCTCTCCTACAAAAATAGCCCCCTCGCATGCTGGGGGCTATTTGTATTATCATGTATCAAAACGGCCTCTTACGACCCACACTTATGCACGAAGCCCCTGAAATCCAGAGCGTATCCTCTTGAACATTAAAATCAGGTTCTACCATTTGCAATAGAGCTAATTTCCGTGTTTCCGTGGTTTCGTCCATCTGTACCGCTCCTATGGAGATGATACCAAAAAACGGTGAAAAGCGCAACTTTCACGATTTAGGAAAGCATGAAATGAAGGCGAATTTGGGCGATTTTGGGGTCAAAAAGCAGGCTATTTTGCGAGCAAACTCAACTTACTTTGCTCCTCAATGTAACTTATGTTCAACTTCAATGTAACTTGAGTTGAAGTGCAACATAACTTATGTTGCCCCAAAAGGGGGCCTTACAGAGGGTCACAACGAACCTTTTTGGAGTAAGTAAGCCGCTGTAGACCAGTTGGCGAAGGGGTATTTTTGAGATAAGTTGTTGACGATAAATGAGTTATTTGAAATTGGCAAATATCTGCAAAACAGGCTAAAAGCAGGGAAAATCGGCCCAAAACTTAGGGAGAAAGAAAAATTTTCATTTTACCCCTTTTGCCCTTTCAAACCTTCAAAAAGTGACCCACCTGCGTATGCGCTGATGATGTAGTGGTAAGTGGAACGTGATTCGTGAGCAACATCAAACCTGGCTAACATCGGCCCAAACAATAACCCCTTGTTCGTCCACATTCCACCTGCCTCGTGCACCAATCCCGGTAGAACCCCCTGCCAATTTGATTCAAATGTAACTTCAGTTTGAATCAAATTGAACGCGTGTTTGATTCAAACACACGGACAATGAGGCTTGAACTGAAGTGCGACACCATTGGGTCTGCCGACACAATCCAATGGATTTGGCGGCGAGTTTAGCTTGGATTGGGCGGCATCGCACTGGCGTTGGATACAGAAATGCGTGGGACAGAGCGTAATATGAGCTAAAGCGCGGTAATGTTCAGTGTCGGTCCATTGTTGGACCGATGTTAGTTGGACTGTTTGTATTTGTGCGAACCACGCGCGCGGTGCGCTTGATGAACGGATGGGCGGTCTTTGCCGCCCATCTGACAAAGAGGGGTAATTTCTTTGACAATCGTCTCACATAAGATACAGTTACTCAAGATTTGCGTTATAATCTAAGTGTTGAAACGGAGATTGTTATGGGCTTCGTTAATTGTCAAAGGATAGCTCTGCAAGCAAGCATAAGTGTCAGATGGGTTTACAAAGGAAAATAACGATTTTCAACGACGTGAAGAGATGTTTGGACGGCATCCGATTGTGAACAAAATGATTGAGGAATACCAAACAAAGAGGAATAAGCAATGAAGCTTTTATGGAAAATCGCATTTATCTCATTATTACTTGGTTGTGAATCAAAACGACTGACGCAAAGTGAATCGTATGAAGTGGTTGATGATAAATTATCTTCATTTTGTCAAACCTGCAGATCAAGTAAATATAACGAATTAATTCAAAATTACTTAGTGTGGAGCGCGTATAGAAGACAAGTGTCTGTGAAAAAGCAATACGAACAATATCACGATATTGTCCAATCTTGGCTTTCAATGGGGCCAAACGTAAATAAACATCGTCAATTATGGTCAGACTCTGAAAAAGATTTCATGAGGTGTTTTTCAAATGTGGAGTTTTGGAACCAAATGGTACAATTGAGAAGTGAAGAAACGCGATTGCAACTTGAACTACTATTCAATATAGCCCAGCAATATGGGCTTTTAGCGTCAGAACTTCATGTAAGAAGATTTCCGTTAGAATCTAAAGATGCGGTAAAACAAAAATTGCTTTCTATTCAAACGCTTGAAGAGAGACAATCTGTTTTGCAAGATGATGAGTGATTATGGTTGAAATCCTTGCACGGTTTAGGACAAAAGGTGTAGGATAAGGGTGGATTTGGACACCTCCAAGGTGGTGTGGCGTGAGGAGGGGGTGTTTTAATAATCCGTATAAACGGGGATTTCATCCCCGCCTGTATTCTGTCGCCCCGTCAGGGCTAGAAGGCGGCTCTGCCGCCATGGCGCAAAGAACAAGAGAGACACATGGGACGCGCCATACGCGTTTCACGCGCAATAAACGCTACGAACAAGCGTCCACCTGCGGGCGTTCACTATTCACCGCGGAGGAGTATTTGCGTACATGTCAAAAGAGTGGCGAAGGCCGCCGAGAAGACTGCCCGTCAGGGCGATTACCAATTATGAATTGAGCATTCCGTGAATTTGTGTCCACGGAAGCCTGTACCCTCGTGCAACACTGTGAAAATCCCCGCGTGCTTAACACGATGCGTTG
>JAFYMU010000212.1 GCA_017548245.1 Kiritimatiellia bacterium
AGGCGAAGGCGGCGGTGAGGAGGTGAATTATAGGGGATGGGATAAAGGTGGCTAGTTTTTAATCAACGGGCGATGACAGCCGACAGGCTTTGTGGGTGTGGCCCTGCCACCTCAGATAGGTTAGGGTGATAGGCTAAAAGTGGCTTTACTTTATGAGGTGGACTGGCGCACAAAAGGCATGCTATTGCTTTAAAAGCGCAAAGGGGTCATCGCGGGGCCGTTAGGCCATTGCGTCCGCGATGAGCACCTTTGCAAGATTTGCGGAGCTGGCGGAAAATGCGAAGCATCCCCACATGCACGGGTTTCGCCGTTAGGCGACTTTGGGTGTGCCCTGCCACCGCGGGGGCGTGGGGGCGGCGTGAGCCCCCACATCAAGCGGCGTAAGCCCCTGCACGCGTGAGTCTTAGGGTTTGATGGGTTGGGTTTTGGTTGTGGGAAGGGTGTTGAGTTGGCGTTGGCCGCCGACGATGCAGGTGGTGGCGGTGGGGGTGATGGTGTCAAGGAGGGTGGCGAAGGCGAGGAGTTGTTCCTTGGTGGTGGTGAGCATTTCGCGGCGGACGCGTTCCAAATCGTCGCCATCACGATTTTCAACAAAGAGGCTAATCGCGAGCAGGGCTTCGTCAGCGGGGGAACGGTAGGGTTCCATCGAGGCAATGGAGGCGACGATGTAGCGATCAATGTCCACCTTCTCGGTAAGAATCTTACGCAAGGCATCGCCGAGGGTGTTCATCTTTTGGAGCGAACGACTGGGCGTGGGGTCGCGATAGGTGCTACATTCAACGATTCCGCTGGCGGTGACGCGCATGGACACCCCGTAAGCACCGCCGATTTCGCGCACTTCGTTCTGCAGATACTCCAAGGTCAACATGCGTGCGGCAACGTGCATTGCACCGGTGGTCACAACTCCTTCGGGCAAGGGGGCAACCCACCCCGCGAAGCCTGTGTCGCCATCAATCTGAAAACCTTGCCATTCGTTGGGCACAGGAGCAATGGTCTGCGGGACTTGAGTCTCTTGACCGAATGCGGCGAGGAGTTCATTGACCGCATCATCCTTCAAGTTATCGGTGTGCGAGATGACCAAGCCGCGCTTTTGGAAGAGGCGCGATGCGAGGGCGGCATACCATTGACGGAGGTCGGTGTCGGCAGAGGCGCGTTGCAACCAACGCAATTGCCCTTCGCCATAGAGGCAGTCAGAAGCCATCCAGCGTTCGTTCAAATGGCGCTTCGCATAGCGAACGGCGATATCGCGTCCGTCCATCAAGGCATATTGTTCGGCAGAGAGGCGCGACTGGAGCAACACCGCTTCAATATCTGCCTGATCTTCAAAGGAGGTCTTGAAGAGCAACTCCTTGAGCAGAGCGAAGGTGGCCTCTTTCTTCTCCAACAAGGCAGAGAGGGTGACCGTAAAGTAACGTCCACGCGCGGGAGAGATGACCGCAAATTCAATCTCACCGATATTGGCAGTGATTGCGGTTTGTAAGGCCAGTGCGGAGTAGTTGGTGGTCTTCAATTTCCCCAACAGATCGGCAAAGAGCGGCATCCGAACGAGTTCGTCCGCGGTGAGATCGTCCATGGGGAAGTAGAGCGAGAGGTGGAAGATGCCATCGGCGGTCGTTTTCGTCTTAATACGCACCACCTCGTCCTCGGTGTGAAGTTCGCTTGAGACGGGGGCACCCTTGGGCGCGAGTTCGCGACTGGTCAAACGCGGAATTTTGGCGATGTTGGCGGGGTCGTCTTTGCGTTGCTGATAGGCTTTCAACTGTGCAGCGGCCTCTCCCAAGGCGTCCAACTCACGCTCACTCATCGCATCGCGAATCGCCTCCAAACGTTGACGCTCCGCATCGGCTTGACGCGCGGCAAGCGTTGGGTCCGGATAGAGCACGACTTCGGCATGGTGGGGATTATCCAAGAGTTGTTCGCGAATCAAACGTTCAAAGAGCCCCGTGTCCACCCCTTCGCGAAGGGCGGCATAGATTTCGGTGAGGGCGAAGGGCGCGGCGGGATTGGCGCCAAAGAACCAGTTACTCGACAGACGCGAGAAGAAGATCAGGCCCTTGGGATAGTTGATGTTGAGTTCGCGTTCGGCAAATTCATTACCGTTCAAAATCGCGTGGAGCAGGTTTTTATCAAGGCCCTGGTCGCAGAGTTGGGTGAGCGTGTCACGGATTGTCTGGCGGATGGCATCCACGTGCGCCTCCGAGGTCTCCTTAACGACGAGATAGATGGGCATCTGGCGATAGTCCACCTTCACCATCGAGACGTCGCGGCAGAGGTTTTTCTCGAGGAGGGCCTTCGTGAGGGGCGCTTCATTAGAACCGCAGAGGTAAACCGACAAAATTTCTAAGGCGTGGCGATAGACGGGAGCATAGGAGTCGCCGGCAGACCACCCTTCTGCATAAAAGACCTTGTTGTCACAGGAGGCCGAGGCGTAAGGGATGCGTTTTTTCACCTCGCAAGGAGGTTGGAGCGCGACATCGGTTTGCATATCACGCGCCTCAAAGTCCTTTAAGTAGCCGTCCAATTTGGCGAGTAAGGGTTCTAATGGCACCGAACCATCAATGAAGATGCGCGCGTTGGAGGGATGGTAAAAGCGTTTGTGGAAGGCGCAGAAGGCTTCATAAGTGAGCTTGGGGATGCTCGCGGGATTGCCACCCGAATCGTGACCATAAACGGTGTCGGGATACAAAGCAGAGGTGATTTCGCCGTACACATGGCGTTCGGGCGAAGCATAGAGGCCCTTCATCTCATTAAAGACAACACCATTGACCGAGAGTTCGCGTTTGGCGCGATCCCATTCGTAGTGCCAGCCCTCTTGGTAAAAGGCTTGCGGCTGTTTGACCACGAGCGGATAGAAGACCGCATCAAGATAGACATCGGCCAGGTTGAGGAAGTCGGCATCGTTGCGCGTGGAGAAGGGATAGAAGGTCATGTCCTTCGAGGTCATCGCGTTGATAAAGACGTTGACCGAACTCTTCCGCAGTTCGTTAAAGGGGCTCTTGGCCGGATATTTCTCGGAACCCGACAGCACCGAATGTTCTAGGATGTGCGCCACGCCCGTATCATCGGTGGGCAAGGTCTTGAAGGCAATCGTAAAGGATTTCACCTCATCATCGCGTTCCAACCACAAGAGTTCGGCACCATTCTTCTCATAGGTCATGCGCCACATGCGTCCGCCCACATCAGGCACCTCTGTAACCGAATCCACATGAAAACCAAAAAGCGTCATTCCTACCGTCAGCATCGTTAACATTTCACTCATTGTCTAGCACTTTCTACAGTGTTTGGGGGCATTCACCCGCTTCATCACGCCTCGCACCCTACGAGAAGCACGCGTATTGTAGCACAACACCGCCCTACCCTTTCTGAGAAGCGGGACACATTATCCCCAGATTTCACGCCTTTTGGGATTAAAAACTAAAAAAATGGCCCCGAAGAAAGACTTCGAGGCCATCGTTGTACAAGTTGGAAGCGCAGGCTTACAGCGCGCCGCGTTTGGGATTTTCGCGCAGACGAGCGTAAGCTTCGGCACGGAATTCGAGGAAGCAGTCGTTGGCAATCGCTTCGCGCATCCGTTCCATAAAGCGCAGGTACATGTGAATGTTGTGCAGGGTCAGCAAACGGTATCCGAGCATTTCGGAAGTGTTGAGCAAGTGACGCACATAGCCACGCGTGTGACGCGAACAGCAAGGGCACGTGCAGCCGGGTTCGACCGGGGCATCGCACGACTTCCATGCGCCCGCCTTCACGGGGTACGGGCCATCGTTGGTGAAGGCGGAACCATTGCGCGCGTTACGCGTGGGAATC
>JAFYMU010000213.1 GCA_017548245.1 Kiritimatiellia bacterium
AATGTTCACGTTCGGCATAGGCCTCAATGCGGGCCAACACCTTGTCTTCCACCGCCTGATTCAGCAACGCAGCCTCGACCTTTGCCGGATCACCCGTCTCTGCGGCGGCACGCAATTCAGGCGCCAATTCCACACGCTTACGGGCAATCACCTTGGTGGAAAAACGGCAACGGCGCGCCAATGCCGAAATCACCTCAGTATCGGCATAGAGCGCCTCACGCGGATCCTTATCTTCCCCTCGGGCCGCCAAATAGGGCACCACCATCGTCAGATAGAAACGACGCAACAAACGCGTCTGGTCAGTGCTATCACCAAAGGCAAAGGCCTTCGCCAAATCGGCCATCTCAACGGGTTCGGCATGGACATACAAGCTCGGGTTGAGATGGTAACGGCGGCGACCCGCAAAGGCGCGAATCAACGAGGCGTCAATGTCTGCAATCATTGCACGCAAACTCGAGAGAGCCGTTGTCGTAGAGGCATCGGGCACCGTGGGTTGCGTGGTAATCGTGTAATCACCCAAGACGCGCACTTCACTTGCCGCGGCACGCACATTGGCCATCACCGTTGCGGGCGGCACGCCAGAGTTGCCCACGAGCAGTTCCATGAAGAAACCGTACTTCCACTTTTCACCCGGGAGCGGACGCGACTGAATGAAGGTCAAATCCAACGGGCGCAGCGGCTGCAACACATCCATAAGCGAACCCGGACGGTCTTCAATCGTCACGTAAATCAAGGCATGCGTCGAGGGCAACGCCTTCTCGCGGCCACGATGGATAACCGAACCGCGACGCGGTTCCAAACGGAAGAAGCGCGTTGTATTCCCCTGCACATCCTGCACATCTGGGCGACGCAAGGTCAAGTGGTAACGTTGAGCCGTCGAAGCACCCGCCACCGCCGCCAAAGTGGCATCCTGAGACGCCAAACGAGCCGCTTCAGCCGTGGAAGAGACGGCCACCAAGGGCACATTCGGATAGATGTTGTTCAACGTCGTGCGGCACTGGGCCAACGCTTCAGCCTTGGAGAGAATCTGCTGAATCGGCGTGGTGAGATCACGCGTTAAGAGGTGCTGATGCACCGGAATGGCGCGGCATTCCACCACCATAATACCCGTGTATTCGGCCAAGAGATCCATCACCTCGGTGACAGGCCCCTGCGAGGTGTTTTCAAAGGGCACCACCGCAGCACCATCGGGATCTTGCGACAACCGATGAAAGACCTCACGGAAGTTGTGACAAGGCGTCGGCACCTCTTCAGGCTTCGCCATACGCGTGGCGGCGCGGTGCGAGAAAGTTTCTTCAGGGCCAAGATAATACAACTTCATAAGGTCTACTTTTCGGTTCGGTCAAAAGACAGGTTAAACAGGTGAACAAGAGGGATTTTTCAAAGACTCATCCCCTCTTTTTCACGGGGATAAAAACGAGGTTCGCGGCAGAACCGCAGGGTTCTACCGCGAACAAACCGCCTTAGGCGCGGCGCATCGCCATGGCCAATTCATGCCACGGCTTGATGGCATCGAGATATTCGCCGAACGTTGCCGACGGAATCTGCTGAGCCGCATCCGAGTAAGCGTGCTTCGGATCGGGGTGCGTTTCCACCAAGAGACCATCGCAACCAGCGCCGAGCGCAGCGCGCGACAAGGGCACCACGAGTTCCAACTTACCACCACCGTGCGAGGGGTCAGCCACGATCGGCAAGTGAGTCAAACGCTTCGTTGCAGCCAAAGCGCCGAGGTCGAGCGTGTTACGCGTGATGGTTTCGTAAGTGCGAATACCGCGTTCGCAAAGGATTACATCCGTGCAACCATTCGCCATCAAGTATTCTGCGCTCTGCAACCATTCTTCCACGGTACCCGCCAAGCCACGCTTCAAGATCACCGGCTTACCAGCCTTACCGAGACGTTCCAAGAGATCGTAGTTCTGCGAGTTACGAGCACCCACCTGGAAGATATCGGTCACTTCCATCAAACCTTCAATCTGGTTCGGACCCGGCACTTCGGTGATGAAGGCCACATTCGGGAAATCCTTCTTCACTTCAGCGAGCACACGGATACCCTCTTCCTTGAGACCCTGGAAGTCATAGGTCGACGTACGAGGCTTGTACACCATGGCGCGGATGATCGTGATCCCGAGCTTCGTCAAATCAGAGACGACAGCGTGGAACTGATCATAGCTTTCCACAGCGCAAGGGCCAGCCATCACAGGGATGTTACCGCCACCAATTTTATTCCCCTTGATCTCAATCACCGTGTCTTCGGGCTTGTAGTCACGCGACACGAGCTTGTACTTCTTACTCACGTGAATAATCTCCTGAACCGTATCCAGCGCTTCCAACTGCGCCACCGTCTGCGGATTAATTTCATTGCCGATACACGCGATGACCGTCTGATCGGCGCCAGTCGTCACACGCGGTTGATATCGCAAAGAGGTAATCCAGTCGCAAATGGTCTGCACATCAGCCTGGGTTGCCGTCGGTTTCATGATGATAATCATCGTAGCTCTCGCTTTCTGTTATAAAAAAACCGCATCTCCTTTAGAGGAGCGCGGCCGTTCTTAAAGTCATCCTTACCTTTTACAATTAGCGGATGGCCCGAGCAGCACGCGCGGGGGTCGCGGTAAAGTAAAAAAAGTAAGTGTTTCGTTTCATCGTCAATTACGATAGCAAAGCCCGAAAACCAACGCAAGCAAAAAAATAACGCTTTCCTTAAAAAATGTCACTTTTTCGCGCCTTTACCGTTCTTTTTAATCAAACCCCGCCCACCGCCGCCTCCCAACCCCATCGGAAGCGTTTGGCACCATTATCAAAAAAACACGTAACCTTTGCCCGCACCAAACGTTTACCTAAGCATGAAAACGCTACATGAACACTTGACCGAACCCACCCTCCTCGCCCTCTTTGGCGATGAACTCCCCCTCACCACCCTCCAACGCGCCTACGACCACCACGCCCCCCACTTTGGGCTCCCACCCCGTGACCTCACCCGCGCGATAGACGAACCCACATCAGACGCCGCGCGCTTCGTTCGCAACACCCTTCTTCATGCCGAACCCCTCCTCGAACGCATCCCCGACGACGCCCTCACCGACGCCACATGGGAGCAAACCCTCTGGGACGCCACCCGCATCACCTGCCACCAATTCCAACTCGAACGCCAACACCCCACCCACCTCGCCCTCCTTCTCGCAGAGAAGCCCTGACGGGCAAGCGGCTACGCCGCAAGGTGCTGCGCACCAGTTCCCAGTGCGCTCGCGATGCTCGCTTTTAGTTGCCAGTTCCTAGCGAGCGGCTGCGCCGCTAGGAGGGCGACAGCAAGCTCAGAACCTAGAACAGCGAACAGCAAACCGCTAACCTTCAACCTTCAACCGGCAACTGCAAGGGAGCGGAGCGACCGAACTAGGAACGGGCAACTGCGGCTTTGCCGCTTCGCTGGTTTTAACGCGAACTACGCGAGGCGCACGGCCGCACCACAAGGTGCTGCGCACCAGTTCCCAGTGCGCTCGCGATGCTCGCTTTTAGTTGCCAGTGGCCAGTTTGGCGGCTATGCCGCTAATTCATCATTCGTAAATCGTAATTCGTAATTAGTCTAAGGCCCCGAGGATTCCCAACCGCCTTTTGCTAAACACTAGAAACACGAGGCGATGCCTCTTGTCTATCTTTTCCCCATATGCCTTTGAAAACGTACTTCCACAGTCCCACCGCCTAACATTCAACCAATAACCAACAACAAACAACCAATAACAGTCCCACGGGATAACAAGCAACCAGCAACCAATAACCAATAACAGCCCGAAGGGCTCCCCCTAGCCCCGACGGGGCGACAGATCACAGACGGGGGCAAACAACGCGCAGCCCCCGGTTATGGTGGTAATAAATAAAAATCCCCCTCCCCTCGGGAGGGG
>JAFYMU010000214.1 GCA_017548245.1 Kiritimatiellia bacterium
CGTCGCTAGAACTCAACAATGGGAAGCAAGGAGTAACGAAAAAGCGGGGATTTTAAAAAAGTGCTTGACTGAGAGGGTGGTGGTTTGCGATAATGTGCGCCGATTTTTGCCAGTGTAGCTCAGTTGGTAGAGCTACTGATTTGTAATCAGTGGGTCGGGGGTTCGAGTCCCTTCGCTGGCTCCATAAATCACAGGAAGGAGGTGAGCAAAGAATGATCCAGGTCCGTCTGAAAAAGGGCGAATCCGTGGAACGCGGTCTTAAGCGTTTGAAGAAGATCCTCGATAAGGAGGGTTTGATCAAGCAGCTTCGCGCTACTCGTTATTACGAGAAGCCTTGCGAAAAGCGCCGCCGCAAATCCGCGCGTGCTCGCATCCGTGCTAAGTCCCGTAACGCTAACATCTAATGTGCGTGGGTACAGTCACCAAACAGCCTCGGTTTAACCGGGGCTGTTTTGCTTTTGGGGTCTTGGGCGTAAAAGGGGTGAATAATATTTTGTCTGGGTGTCTTTACGAACGGCTGATTTTTTGATAACATACAGTCTCGGTTTAGGTGAGTTATTTTCACCGTGCGACTTCTAACAAGGAAGGTTCTTTCAGATATGCAGCGTTCGGATATTACTAAAGTGCTGATTATCGGTTCTGGTCCTATTGTGATCGGCCAGGCCTGCGAGTTTGACTATTCCGGAACCCAAGCCTGCAAAGCACTCCGCGCTCTCGGTTATCAGATTGTTCTTGTGAACTCTAACCCCGCCACCATCATGACAGATCCGACGATGGCGGACGCCACCTATATCGAACCGTTGAATTTGGAGCGTTTGGAGCAGATTATTGCTAAGGAACGCCCAGATGCGATTTTGCCGAACCTCGGCGGTCAGACGGGTTTGAATATGTCTTTGGCCTTGGCGAAGGCTGGCATCTTGGACAAGTATGGCGTGATGGTTATTGGTGTGAACTTGGAGGCGATTGAACGCGGTGAAGACCGTGATATCTTCAAGCACACGATGGAACAGTTGGGCATTGAGACGCCGCGTTCGGGTATCGCCAACAACATGGAAGAGGCCGAAAAGATTGCTGAAGAAATCGGCTTCCCGATGGTGATTCGTCCGGCTTACACGATGGGTGGCGCTGGCGGCGGTTTCGCTTACAACATTGAAGAGCTTCACACGATTGCGCGTAAGGGCTTGGACCTCTCGATGACGCACCAGATCTTGGTGGAAGAGTCGATTAAGGGTTGGGAAGAGCTTGAAATTGAAGTGGTGCGTGACGCAAAGAATCAGATGATTTGCGTGTGCACCATTGAAAATATTGACCCTGTGGGCGTGCATACGGGTGACTCGTTCTGCGCGGCTCCGATGTTGACCATCGCCCCTGAAACGGTGGAACGCTTGAAGCAGATGGCCTTTAAGATTGTGGAAACCATTGGCGTGATTGGTGGCACGAATGTGCAGTTCGCCCATGATCCGCGCACGGGCCGTATTGTGATTATTGAAATCAACCCGCGCACCTCGCGTTCGTCCGCATTGGCTTCAAAGGCAACCGGCTTCCCGATCGCCCTCGTGTCGGCAAAGTTGGCAGCGGGTATGACGATGGATGAATTGCCTTACTGGCGTGATGGTTCGCTCGAAAAGTACACGCCGTCGGGTGATTACGTGGTATTGAAGTTCGCCCGTTGGGCCTTTGAAAAGTTCCGCGCTGTAGAAGATAAGCTCGGTACGCAGATGAAGGCTGTCGGCGAAGTGATGAGTATCGGTAAGAACTACAAGGAAGCCCTTCAGAAGGCTATCCGTGGTTTGGAAAAGAGCCGTCACGGTTTGGGTTGGGTCGGCTGGGAAGCTTACTCGCTCAAGGAATTGTTGGACAAGTTGCGCACGCCGAGTTCGGAAACGCACTTCATCATGTATGAAGCATTGCGTAAGGGCGCCACGGATGAACAGATCTTCGAAGCTTGCGCCGTAAAGGCTTGGTTCGTCCAGCAGATGCGCGAGTTGGTCCAGTTGGAAGAACAGATTTTGGCCTTCAAGGGCGCTTTGCCGTCGGATGAAATCTTGACGCAGGCGAAGAAGGACGGCTTCTCTGACCGTTACTTGGCCAAGTTGCTCGGCGTTCCTGAAAAGACGATCCGCGAACGTCGTGAGGCACTCGGCGTGGTGGAAGGTTGGCAGGCTGTGCCAGTCTCGGGCGTGGAGAACAAGGAGTATTACTACTCGACCTACAATGCGCCTGACCAGTTGGTGATTAAGGAAAATCCCAAGAAGGTGATGATTTTGGGCGGTGGCCCGAACCGTATCGGCCAGGGTATTGAATTCGACTACTGCTGCTGTCACGCGGCCTTCACCTTGCGTGAAATGGGTTACGAAACCGTGATGGTGAACTGCAACCCTGAAACGGTGTCGACGGACTATGACACCTCTGATCGTCTCTACTTCGAACCGGTGACGGTGGAAGATGTGCTTCAGATTTACCGCAAGGAAAAGCCCTATGGCATCATCGTGCAGTTCGGTGGTCAGACGCCGTTGAACATCGCACGTGAATTGTCGGATGCCGGTTGCAACATCCTCGGTACGTCGATTGACTCGATTGATATTGCAGAAGACCGCGACCTCTTCCGTCAGATGATGGATCAGCTTGAAATCCCGATGCCTGAAAGCGGCATGGCCATCAACATTGATGAAGCCATCACGGTGGCGAATCAGATTGGCTACCCGTTGATGATTCGCCCGAGCTTCGTGTTGGGCGGTCGCGGCATGGAAGTCATCTATGATGAATCGATGTTGCGCGAATATGTGGCCAAGGCTGTGGGTGTCACGGAAGATCGTCCGCTCTTGTTGGACCGCTTCTTGCAGCACGCGTTGGAATGCGAAGCCGATGCTGTCAGTAATGGTAGCGAAGTCTTCATCCCGGCGGTGATGGAACACGTGGAACTCGCAGGTGTGCACTCGGGTGACTCCGCTTGTATCTTGCCTTCGGCTAACATCCCTGAATCTTGCTTGGAAACGATTCGTCAGTACACGCAGAAGATTGCTACGGCACTCAAGGTCTGTGGTTTGATGAATATGCAGTACGCCATTGAAAATGACAAGGTGTACGTCTTGGAAGCCAACCCGCGTGCCTCGCGTACGGTACCGTTGGTCTCGAAGGTGTGCGCTATCCAGATGGCCTCTGCCGCAACGCGTTTGATGTTGGGCGAACCGATGGATTCGATTGGCTTGAAGCATGGCAATATCCCGTACTACGGTGCGAAGGAAGCCGTTTGCCCCTTCGATAAGTTCCCGGAAGTGGACCCCGTGTTGGGACCTGAAATGCGTTCGACCGGTGAAGTTTTGGGCTTGGCTCGCGATTCGGCATTGGCCTTCTGCAAGAGCCAGGAAGCCGCAAATGCCGCATTGCCGATCAAGGGTGCCGTCTTGGCCTCGTTGTCGGTGAAGAACGAAGAATCGGCACAGGTCTTGAAGGCCTTCACCGATTTGGGCTTCAAGCTCTATGCAACGCCGGGTACGAAGCGCTTCTTGGATCCCTTTGGTGTGCCGAGCGTCTCGGTGGCTAAGATTGGTAAGGGCCGTCCGAATGTCTTGGACTTGATCGTGAACAAGCAGGTTCAGCTCGTGATCAATACGCCGAGCCCGCGTCGTGACGCGCATGCCGATGGTTCGTCCATCCGTAAGGCTGCATTGAAGTACCAGGTGCCTTACATGACCACGTTGGCCGCTGCTTCGATGGCCGTCAAGGGTATTGACGCGGCTCGCACGATTGGTAAGGGTGAAGTGGAATCCATTCAGGAATATCACGCTTCGATTCAGTACTAATGGTTAGCCTCTACAGGCAAACAACATGCGGATGGTGCTTCGGCGCTGTCCGCATTTGTTTTTGGGGCGTATCCTTGAAAAATCACCCGATTGCAGGCGGTGCATTGAAATCGTGGGTGAGATGTGCTATACTAAAAGACAAGTTTTTAAACTTCTCGGACCTGTAGCTCAGCGGTCAGAGCAGGGGACTCATAATCCCTTGGTCGGCGGTTCAAATCCACCCAGGTCCACCAGTAAAAAGTCGTTTGGATGTCCCAGACGACTTTTTCTTTTTCTAAAATGCGCTTTTTAACCATTTTTAACGGTTACCGAACGGAATTTCGTTCGTACCTTATACGATATTGTGCTATACTACATTAAAGAATGCGAGTTAAGGAGGCGTAATGGCTGACAAAAAATCTTTGGCTTTCTTGAAAGAACTGACGGCGTGCTACACCCCGAGTGGTTTTGAACAGGATGGACAGCGCGTAATGGCGCGTTATCTTGCTCAAGCGGGGGTAGAGAGTGCCTTTGACGTGCATGGCAACTTGCATGCAGTGTTGAATGAAGGCGCGCCGGTGAAGGTGATGCTTGAAGCGCATTGCGACGAAATTGGTTTTTTGGTCTCGTATATTGATGCGCAAGGCTTTTTGTGGTTGATTCCCAATGGTGGCGTGACCACGCAGACCGTGTTGGGCGAACGCGTTGTAATCTTGGGCAAAAATGGCCCGGTGCACGGCGTCTTTGGCGTTCGTCCCCCGCACTTGATGACAGGTGCGCAGAAGGATAACTTGGCACCGAAGGATTTGTCGGATATCCCCGTGGATATTGGAGCCACCTCGAAGGAAGAGGCAGAGGCCTTGGTTGCCTTGGGGGCGCCTGCGGTGGTGGATGCCGGTTGGTTGGATTTGGCGGGCGATCGCGTGGCGTGTCGCGGTTTTGACAACCGTATTGGCGCTTACATCGTGACGGAAACGATGCGCCGCTTGGCCGAACAACCTTTGGCACCGTTGAACGTGGCGCTGCATTTGGTCGGTAGCGTTCAAGAGGAATTGGGCTTGATTGGCGGGCAGAATGCCGCGCAATTGGTGAAGCCTGATATTGGTATTTGCGTAGATGTGGGCTTTGCAACGGATGCCCATCCAGCGGATGCGCGTAAGATGGGGGATGTCAAGTTGGGCGGTGGTCCAATCTTGGGTACAGGTCCCTTCTACAACAATAAACTGCGTCAGTTGTTGTTGGATACGGCAAAGTTGGAAGAGATTCCGTTGCAGATGCAAGTGCGTGCGCGGGCCAGTGGCAATAATGCCTATGCGATGCGTATGTTTGGTGGCAACACCGCGGTGGCGTTGGTTTCCATCCCCTTGCGTTACATGCATAGCCCTGTGGAAACGTTGGATTTGAACGATGTCGAACGGAGTATTCGCCTCTTGTGTGCATTCCTCGGAGGATTGCCTGCGAATCCAGATTTGACACCCACCCTGTAATATTATTTGATTGGTTTATTTAAGCGTAAAGGAGTTTAATCATGGTCACTAATCCTGAAACGTTGCCGGATATCACTAAGGATCCTCGTGCGGTATTGGCAATTAAGGCTGCATTGAAGGAAGATATTGGATCTGGGGACGCTACGACGTTGGCGCTTGTCGGTCCTGATATTTTGGCAACGGGTGAAATCCAAGCACGTGAAGAGTGCTGCGTGGCAGGGTTGAATGTCGCGCTCTACATCTTGCAGTTGTTGGATCCCACCTTGACCTATGAGATTTTGATTCCGAATGGTGCAATCGCGCCGAAGAACAGCGTGCTAGCACGTTTCACGGGTCGCGCTCGCGCCATTTTGACGGCCGAACGCACGGCTCTCAACTTCATCCAGCGCATGTGTGGCACGGCAACGTTGACGCATCAGTTCGTGGAAGCCGTCAAGCCCTATCCGTGCATGGTCTTGGATACGCGTAAGACGACGCCGTGCTTGCGCGTCTTTGAAAAGTTTGCCGTTCGCTGCGGTGGCGGTGTGAACCATCGTTTCGGGTTGTACGACCGCGTGTTGATGAAAGACAACCACCGTCATTTGTGGGCGGGTGGCGACCCGAGCCGTTTGGACTTGGCCGTGGAAGCCGCCCGTAAGGCTTATCCCTTGCTCGCGGTGGAAATCGAAGTCGAAAGCATTGAAGAACTCAAGTCTGCCTTGAAGGCCGAACCCGAGTGGATTATGCTCGACAATATGTCTTGCGAAATGATGCGCGAATGTGTGGCAATCACGCGTGCCGCCACGAAGGTGACGAAGTTGGAAGCTTCGGGTGGAATCAACTTGCAGACGGTCAACGCCATTGCCGCAACCGGCGTGGATGCGTTGAGCGTGGGCGCGTTGACGCACTCGGCTCCGAGCATTGACTTGGCTTTGGAATGGAGTGTCATCTAATGCGCTTGGTGTGCATTGACATTGGTAATACGTCCGCCACGCTGGGCCTCTATGAGGACGGCGTGGTTTCGCGTATCACGCATATCGATGGTGGGATTCGCAAGAATCCTGAAGCCTGTGCCGATATGGTACGTCTCATTGCCTCTGAAGCCGTGGAAGGCGTCTCAATCGCCTCGGTGGTGCCAGAGGTGAATAGCAAATGGCGTCGTCTCATCCGTGAAGTGTTGGGGTGTGTGCCCCGCTTTGTCACGGCAGAGAGCCCGCTTGGGTTTACGTTGGACTATCCGGCTCCCGAACGTATTGGCGCGGATCGTTTGGCCGATGCGGCAGGTGGTTTGGCACGTTATGGTGCGCCCTTGATTGTGGTGGACTTTGGTACAGCATTGAACTTTGAGGTGATTGACGAACGTCCGGCCTATGTGGGCGGCGTGATTACCCCTGGCTTGCCGTTGATGACCACCTATCTCCATGAAAAGACCGCACTCTTGCCGAAGGTGCAATTGGGCGAAGGCGAAACGCCTGCCGTCGGTAAATCCACCGAAGAGGCTATTTCGTTGGGCGCGCAGGTCGGCTATCGTGGCATTGTGCGCGAACTCGTAGCCCATCTCCAGAAGCCCTTCAATGGCAAGGCCCATGTGGTTGCCACGGGTGGTTATGCCAGTTGGATTCTGAAGGATAGCGACTTGGAGATCGCGATTGATCCCACGCTGACCTTGTACGGCTTAGGCAAGATCTTTGAAAATGGTGGAGCGGATTAATGCTGTTTAGTCTTCTGCATGCGTTTTTACTCTTTGCGTGCGTGGTGCTGTTGGTGCGTTTGACGATGCCCGCGCGCTATGCATTGCTCAATCCCTATGCGGCCATGTTGGACTCCCTCGTGACGCGTGGGTTGGACAAACTGAAACCTGCCTTTCCCCTTCCAACGAAGACCTTGTGCGGGTTGCTTCTTGTC
>JAFYMU010000215.1 GCA_017548245.1 Kiritimatiellia bacterium
GCAGCAGGGGCAGCAAAGGAGCTTGCCAGTCGGATGCTTCTCTTCTGCGACCAACTCCTGCTTGATGGCGATGGGCTGCACAATGTCGCAACCAGCGCACACGGAGGAGCTGCGGTTGAGTTCGGCAACGGCGGGCCAACGGGTCAACTTCACGCGGTTGTAGAGCTTCAAGAGGCGCGGTTCAACTTCAGTGGCGATTTCCGCAGCAACGGCCTGCAACTGAGCGAGCTCTTCCTTGATAGCGGCCTTGCGAGCGTCCAACGTTTCCAAAATCTTCTGCACGGCGATGTCTTCGTCGGCTTCGTAAGCGCGCGCGGCATCCAAACGACGTTCGGTTGGGGTGCGTGCGGCATAGGCGCGTTCTGCATTTTCAGCGGCGCGTGCGGCGTTTTCAGCAGCGGCATCATATTCTGCGACAGCGGCATTCACGCCACGCGCATTGGTCTGAGCGGCGCCACGGCGTTCGGCATTGAACATCTGATTGCGCGAGGCGGTGTAGTCGTGCTGGAAGCGCGTGTATTCCTTGATTGCGGCGAGGTTATCCTGTTCGGCGCGTTCCACGGCATCACGAGCGGCTTTCAAACGCTTTTTTGCGTCTGCGCGACGAGTCGGAATCACCACGTCATATTCGTGCTGCAACAGACGGATGCGGCTGTCTTCGGCTTGCAATTTCAGAAGGGTATCAATGTTCATAACGGTTCCTTTGGGTTACAATCAAAAATAGAGGTCGCGTTTGCCCGAGCGGACTTGCTCCAAACGCTTGAGGACTTCATTGCGGAGGCGTTCGTCCAACTTTGCCACTTCCGCAGCGATCAGCGCTTCGCCCTTGGCCTTGGTCTCTGGCGAGGCGTAGTCTTCCAAATACTCGGCCAAGGTCATAATGGCATTGGGCGTGCAGAACTTGCCGATGAAGCCCGGAATGGCATATTCCATAAAGTGTTCGCCCGTGCGTCCCAAACGGTAACAGCTCGTGCAGAAACTCGGAATGTAGCCGCCTTCGAGGATTTCGCCAATCACTTCGTCCAAACTGCGTGTGTCGCCCACCTTGAACTGTTCGCGCTTGAGATTCTGTTCGCCATCCTTGCGCTGTTCTTGGTAACTGCCGATTTCGAGCTTGGTGCCTGCGTCAATCTGCGAGACGCCAAAGGCCAAGACTTCGCGACGCAGTTCTGCCGGTTCGCGAGCCGTCATGATCAAGCCGGTGTAGGGGACGGCCAAACGCAAGATGGCGACGAGGCGCTTGTACTCGTCATCGCTCACCTGGTACTTGAGGTTGAGGTCAAGACCTTCTGCGGCTTTGATGCGCGGGAAGCTGAGGGTGTGCGGGCCAACGCCAAACTTCTGTTGCAAATAGAGCGCGTGCGTGACCATCGCGAGCACTTCAAAACGCCAGTCGTACAACCCGAAGAGCACGCCCAAGCCCATATCGTCAATGCCCGCACGGAAGGCGCGGTCAAAGGCGTTGAGGCGCCACATGTAGTTGCCCTTCATCGTGTTAGCAGGGTGCCACTCGGCGTAGGTGCGCTTGTGATAGGTCTCTTGGAAAATCTGATAGGTGCCGATGCCCGCGTCCTTCACGATGCGGAAACCCTCTTCGTCGAGCGGGGCGGCATTGATGTTGACGCGGCGAATCTCGCCATTGCCCTTCTTGGTGGCATAGGTCTTGCGCACGGTGTGGGCAATGAATTCGGGCGAATATTTGGGGCTTTCACCGTAAACCAGGATAAGACGCTTATGCCCCAAATCTTCCAACGCTTCCACTTCGCGCACAAGTTCCTCATCCGAGAGGGTGTGACGCACAGCGCTGGTGAGCGAACTGCGGAAGCCGCAGTACTTGCAGTTGTTGGTGCAGTAGTTGCCCACATACAACGGGGCAAAGAAGACGATGCGATTACCATAGACATCGCGCTTCAACGAACGGGCCGCTTCAAAGATTTCTTCCACCAATTCCGGGCTCTCTGCGCCGAGCAAAATGGCGGTTTCTTCTACACTGAGGGCTTCCTTGCGCAGACTCTTGGCAATCACGCGACGAACCGCTTCAGGATCTTCCTTCAATCCTGCGACCATCGTTTCAAGCTTGACATCATCGATAAAATCGACGGCATCTGCGCTGAGTGTCGTGTTCATTTGATACATAAGACGTTGACTCCTTGCCTGGGACGTGCCTTTTCCTGCAAAACAATGCGGACGTGCCGCACATCACACTACGGCAAAACCGTTCCATATAATACACCCATCTTTAGCAGAAGTGCAAGTCTTCTGAAGAGAAACCTTGCGAATTAGAGTTCGGGCGCGTGCGTTTCGCTCATATCAATGCCCGGGATCCAACGGATCTCTGGCAGTTCGTGCTGGGGCGTTCCCACCACTTCAACGGCGTCAAAACGGTATAGCGTTTGCTCATTGAGCAGAAACCGGCGACTGAGCCAATGGTTCGCACAACGGCGCATCAGGCGGCGCTTCTGACGGTTCACGGCCTCCATCGGCCTGCCGTGCGATTCGTCCTTGCGCGTCTTGACCTCCACAAAGAGGAAGAGCTTGCCCTGTTTCGCGATGAGATCGAGCTCGCCATGACGGCACGGGCGCACATTTTGCCCGAGGATACGACAGCCATGGAGACGCAAA
>JAFYMU010000216.1 GCA_017548245.1 Kiritimatiellia bacterium
AATTCTTTTGTTGCGATATATCCTTTATTATGTTTTTGGTTGATTTTACATATTAATAATTCTTTTTCTTCCGTCGTAATTTCCCACGAGTCGCACCATCTTGCGAAGCTCCTTTTTCATTTTCCCAATTGGGGTAAAGCGCCCTGCGCTTTCGCGGGGTGCAGGGGCGGCGCAAGCCCCTGCAAGGCGCAAAGGCGGCATCGCGGGGCACGAAGTGCCATGGCGTCCGCGATGCGCGTCCTTTGCAAGATTTGCGGAGCTCGCGGAAATCAGCGAAGCACCCTCCTGGCAATCCTGCGGCGCAGCCGCCCTTTTCTCCTGCGAAGCACCTTTTTCATTTTCAACATTGGGGTGAAGCGTACCACGCTTCCGCGGGGTGCAGGGGCGGCGCAAGCCCCTGCAAAAGTTGCCTTTGTTTTACGCCCTTGCACGTGTGCGCGTAATTTTGGTATATTATTGGCGTTCTAGAACTTGGAAATCACTTTTTGACTATAGGAGCTCTCGCATGAAAGAAGTCGGCGTCGGAATTATCGGATTCGGCACAGTTGGTGCTGGTGTTGCAGAAGGCCTGTTAAAGGGTACCGACTTAATCTCGCGTCGTTGCGGCGTTACGGTGGCGTTGCGAGGTATTGCAGACTTGGATATCACCACGGATCGTGGCGTAGCGGTGCCGCAGGAGTTGTTGACGACTGATGGCCTTGCCTTGGCGCAGCGTGATGACATTGATGTGGTGGTGGAATTGATTGGCGGCACGGGCATCGCTTACACGGTGGTGAAGACGGCGCTCGAAAAGGGCAAGTCGGTGGTGACGGCCAACAAGAAGTTGCTCGCCGAAAAGGGTGCTGAACTCTTTGCGCTCGCTCGTGAAAAGGGCGTGGATCTCTACTTTGGCGCAAGTGTGGGGGGTGGCATCCCGATTATCCGTTCGCTCCGTGATGGTTTGGTGGCGAACGATATCAACGCAGCGTACGGCATTCTCAATGGTACCTGCAACTACATTTTGACTCGTATGGCCCGCGAAGGCGTGGCCTTTGACGCGGTTCTGGCAGAGGCCCAGCGTTTGGGTTATGCCGAAGCCAATCCATCGTTGGATATTGATGGCTTTGATACCGCACACAAGATTTGCATTTTGGCCTCTCTCGCTTATGGCGTGAGCGTGCCATTGGAAGACGTGAAGGTGGAAGGCATTCGCGGGCTTGACCTCGTGGATGTGAAGTACGCCGATGAACTCGGTTACGTGATCAAACTGCTGGCAGTCTGCAAGGCGCATGACGGCAAGTTGGAGGTTCGCGTGAATCCGACGTTGGTTCCCAAGAGCCATATGCTCGCTTCGGTGAGCGACGTCTTCAATGCGGTGTTGGTCGATGGTTCGATGACTGGCGACACGCTCTATTACGGGCGTGGTGCGGGTCGCGCCGCTACGGCAAGTGCGGTGATTTCGGACATCGTCTCGGTGGCTCGTCATGTTGCATCGGGTGTCCCGCGTGAGGCCGAACCCCTTCCGGTGATTTCGGAAAGCGCGCTCTCCTTGATGCCCCAAGAGGAATGCACAAGCCGTTACTATGTGCGCTTGATGGTGAAGGATGCCTGCGGTATGGTGGGTCGTTTCGCAACCATTTTGGGCGATCACGGCGTGAGCATCTTTGCGGCAAGTCAGCATGAACCCACTGATGAACAGCGTGTGGCAGGTTATGTGCCTGTGGTCATTCTCACCCAACCGGCTCGCGCGGGTGATTTGAACGCAGCCTTGACCGAGATTTACGACGCAGGTATTGTGCAAGCAATGCCGCGCAGTCTCTGCATGCTTTAAGTTCTCCTTGAGAAACACCCTCAAGCAACCCTTTTCAATCTCATTTAGGAAAAAGATCGCACTATGAAAGTTTGCAAATTTGGAGGTTCTTCTGTTGCTGACGATGTTCAGATTCAGAAAATCTTTGACATTGTTTCGTCTGACCCCGAACGTAAGATTGTGGTGGTCTCTGCGCCCGGTAAGCGCGATAAGACGGATACCAAGGTCACGGACCTCTTGATTGAATGTGCTGGCCGTTGCTTGACCGATCGTGACCACACGGAAGTGTTGGATGCGATTGTCGCGCGTTATGCTGTTATCCAGAATGGCTTTGGTCTTGATGATGATATCATCGCCGAAATCCGTGCAGACCTCGAAGGCCGTATCGCTAGCCGTGACCCGAACAATGCGGCACAGTTCATGGACTCCATGAAGGCTGCGGGTGAAGACAACTCGGCACGTATCGTGGCCGCAGTCTTCCGTAAGAAGGGCGTAGCGGCAGAGTATGTGAATCCGAAGACGGCGGGTTTGTTGATGTCGGATGACTTCGGCAATGCCCAGGTGCTCCCGGAATCGTACAAGCTCTTGGCGGACTCCTTGAGTCACAAGAACTACATCCAGATCTTCCCGGGCTTCTTTGGTTACACCAAGTCGGGCGCGGTGGCCACCTTCCCGCGTGGCGGTTCGGACATCACTGGTTCCATCCTCGCAGCAGCTGTGAAGGCCTCGGTGTACGAAAACTTCACGGATGTGGATGCTGTGTATCCCGTGGATCCGCGTTTGGTGCCTGAAGTCGCCGTGGGCATCCCCGAAATGACCTATCGCGAAATGCGCGAACTCTCCTACGCCGGCTTTGGTGTCTTCCAGGATGAGGCGATCATTCCCGCTGTGCGTGCCGCGATTCCGATTAACATCCGCAACACCAATCGTCCGGAAGCCCCGGGCACCATGGTGGTGCACCACCGTCGCGCCCGTCAGGGTTCGGTGGTCGGTATTGCCTCCTCGACTGGCTTCTGCACGCTCTACATCGACAAGTACATGATGAACCGTGAAGTCGGCTTTGGTCGTAAGCTCTTGCAGATTCTCGAAGAAGAAGGCATCTCTTACGAACACATGCCCTCGGGTATCGATAACGTGTCGGTGGTCTTCCGCGAAGAAGGTTTTACACAGGAAGTCGAAGGCCGTGTGCGTGACCACATCATGCGCGACCTCCAGCCCGATAACTTGCAGATCGAACGCGGTACTGCGTTGATCATGATCGTGGGTGAAGGCCTCTACTACACGCCGGGCATGGCGGCTCACGCCACCTTGGCCCTCTTCCGTGAAGGCATCTCCATCGACATGATGAACCAGGGTTCGTCGGAAATCTCGATGATGTTTGGCGTTCAGACCTCGCAGCGCGAAAAGGCTGTTAAGGCGCTCTATCACGCCTTCTTCAAGGACTAAACGAGCGTTCGCTCTTTTAAACGAAAGGGCGTCTCTTTTGGGGCGTCCTTTTTTGAAGCGTCACGACGCCAAAGCCTATCCTATATAAATAGAAGGAACGTTGACACCGTGGCGCACGCTCTCCGAACCGTCAAGCCATGAAAGGACGGATACCATGAAGATTCTCTTAGTGGGCGATATCGTTGGCAATCCCGGCCGAACCTGTTTTAAGCGCGTCGCACAGCAGTTGTTGGAGTCTGGCGAAGTGCAGGCCATTATTGCCAATGCCGAAAATGCCGCCGCTGGCAATGGCATCACCCTCCCCGTTGCGACCGAACTCTTTAACGCAGGTGCCACCCTCATCACCTTGGGCGACCACACGTGGGGGCAGCGCGGCTTTGACACCCAGATTGGTTGTGACAAACGCATTGTGCGTCCTGCCAACTATCCCGAGAATGTACCAGGCGCAACCTTTGCTATTGCTGAGACAGCCCTCGGCCCCATCGCGGTGATCTCCGTCTTGGGTCAGGTCTTCATGACGCAGTGCGACAACCCCTTCCGCGCCGTTGACCGCACGTTGGCAAAGATTCCTGCCAACATTCCTGTCTTCGTGGATGTACACGCAGAGGCCACCAGCGAAAAGATTGCCATGGGCTATTGGCTCGATGGCCGCGTGAGCTGCGTCTTTGGCACTCACACCCATGTACAGACAAGTGATGCCACCTTGCTTGCAAAGGGCACGGCTTACATCACCGATGT
>JAFYMU010000217.1 GCA_017548245.1 Kiritimatiellia bacterium
TCCTGCACGCGATGCCCTCGCCTTCTTTGATGCCCTTGCCACAAAGACACCTGACGAAGCAGATGTCCTTGTGACCGAACCCCTCAGCGACCACGACCGCACGATTGCGACCGACATCTTGAAGGAAATCCGTCGCCGTCTCGGCTTCTTGGTGGACGTTGGCCTGGACTATCTCTCGCTCGAACGTGAGAGTTCGACCCTCTCTGGCGGCGAAATGCAACGCATTCGTCTCGCTTCGCAGATTGGTAGCGGCCTCGTTGGCGTGCTCTATGTCTTAGACGAACCCACCATCGGCCTTCATCCGCGTGATAACGAACGTCTCATCAACATGCTCCACCGGTTGCAACAACGCGGCAACACCGTGGTCGTAGTGGAACACGATGAAGAGATGATCCGTCGCGCCGATTACATTATTGATATTGGCCCTGGCGCAGGAAGCCAAGGTGGCGAAGTCATCTACCAAGGCCCCGCGAAGGCACTCCTTGACTGTCCGCGTTCCTTAACAGCCGACTACCTCACAGGCCGCAAAGCAGTTCCCCTTCCCACCCGTGTCAAACCGAGCAACAAGTGGATCACCCTTGAAGGCTGCACGCAGAACAACCTAAAAAACCTCTCGGTCAAGTTGCCCTTAGGGTGCTTCGTCTGCGTGACCGGCGTCTCGGGTTCGGGCAAGTCCACCCTCGTAGACAACATCCTCAAACGCGCGTTGGCGCACCACTTCCATGGTTCGCGAGAAAAGCCCGGGGCCTACAAAAAGATTACGGGACTCAAATATCTCGACAAGATGATTGAGATTGACCAGTCGCCCATCGGCCGCACACCGCGTTCCAACCCCGTCACGTACACCGGTTGCTTCACGGCCATTCGCGAACTCTTTGCGCAGACGCCTGCTGCGAAGATGCGCGGTTACAAACCTGGCCGCTTCTCCTTCAATGTCAAGGGTGGCCGTTGCGAAGTCTGCCAAGGCGATGGCATGAAACGCCTTGAAATGCACTTCCTACCCGATGTCTACGTGCCGTGCGAACAGTGCAATGGGTCGCGTTACAATCGTGAAACCCTTGAAGTGCGTTACAAAGGCAAAACCATTGATGACGTCTTGCAGATGACCATCGATGAAGCCCTTGAGTTCTTCCACGACATCCCACCGATTGCCAACAAGCTCGCCACCATCTCGGAAGTGGGCCTTGGTTACATCCGCCTCGGTCAATCCGCCACCACCTTCTCAGGCGGTGAAGCCCAGCGTATCAAGTTGGCGACCGAACTCTCCAAGCGCGCCACCGGCAAGACCCTCTACATTCTGGACGAACCCACCACAGGGCTTCACTTTGCCGACGTCCACAAGTTGCTCACCTTGCTCCAACGCTTACGCGACCAAGGTAACACCATCGTGGTCATCGAACACAACCTCGACATCATCAAGTCGGCCGACTGGATCCTTGACCTCGGCCCCGAAGGCGGTGACCGCGGCGGCACCCTCGTTGCCTGCGGCACCCCAGAAGCGGTGGCCCAAGTTCCCGAATCCTACACTGGCCACTTCCTCAAAGCCTTGCTCTAAGGACCACCGTTGGCCCAACAAAAAAAGGACTGCTCGCGCAGTCCTTTTCTTTTACTTGCACTAAAAAACGCGCCCCTCAGAAACTGAAGGGCGCGTCCTTGTGTACCGTGACCGGCTTACTTTTTCATACCAGCGCGGAGGCGAGCCTGAACGCGCTTCTTGTAAGCTTCACGACGGGCACGCTTAACGCGCTTGCGAAGTTGCTGTCCCATGGTAGTAATCCTTACTAAAGGTGTTAATAACTAAAACGGACGCTGACCATTAAGCCATGCCGAGCTGATAACGGATGAAGCGCTTCACCGAGATGGAGTCGCCGGTAGCCTTTTCAGCTTCGCGAATCACATCGGTCACCGACATCTTGGGTTCCTTCACGAAAGCCTGGTCGATCAAGCACACTTCAGCGAAGTGCTTCTTCAACTTGCCCTTGAGGATACCTTCGATGATGTTAGCCGGCTTGCCTTCAACCTGAGCGCGATAGACTTCCTTTTCGCTCTCGATTTCAGCTTCAGGCACTTCGGAAGAGTCGAGGTAACGTGCACCTGCAGCAGCAGCCTGCAAGCAGATGTCGTGGATGAGCTGCTGGAATGCATCCGTCTTCACGGTTTCTTCCTTGGTGCAGCCCACTTCAACCAACACGCCGATCTTACCGCCCATGTGGATGTAAGCAGCCACAGCGCCGGTGCCCGTCAAAGCGAAGTACTTGCTACGACGGATCTTCACGTTTTCACCCGTAGCGGCGACCACTTCGGTCAAACGGGTAGCGTGCGTTTCAGCGAGGTTTTCATCGCCTGCAGCCGTAGCAGCAGCCAATTCCTTAGCGAAATCGAGGAACTTGTCGGTCTTTGCCACGAAGTCCGTTTCGCAGTTGAGTTCCACGATACCATAAGCGCCGTTTTCACCAGCGGCAGCGGCAATGATGCCCTGCTTAGATTCGCGGTCAGCACGCTTCACCTGGAGAGCGAGACCCTTTTCGCGGAGGATCTTGATTGCTTCTTCCATGTTACCATCGGTATCCTGGAGAGCGCGCTTGCAGTCCATCATGCCGACGTTAGTAGCGGCACGAAGGTCGTTAATCATCTGAATCGTAATCGTTGCCATTGTGCAAACTCCTTTAAGCGACTTTGCTCTTATTCAGCAACGGGAGCAGCTGCGGCTTCAGCTTCAGCCTTTTCAGCAGCGATGACTTCCTGAGCAGCGGCAGCGTTGGCGCGACGGTTAGCGGGAGCACCCTTGCGAGCCGGACGGCGACCAGCGTTTTCCTTGCGAGCAGCCTTGTCAGCAGCAGCCTTCTGAGCGCGTTCAGCTTCAGCGGCGGCGCGTGCTTCAGCAGCGGCCTTAGCAGCTTCGCCATCAGCGTCCTTGAGCACTTCAGCGATTTTGTCAACGATCAACTGGATGCCGCGCACCGAGTCATCGTTACCAGGAATCACGTAGTCGATCGGATCAGGATCAGCGTTGGTGTCAACGAGAGCCACCACGGGGATACCGAGGCGCTTAGCTTCCTTCACAGCGTTTGCTTCACGGCAGACGTCCACCACGAAGAGAGCGCCGGGCATGCGATCCATGTCAGCGATACCGGTGAGGTTGGTTTCGAGCTTGGCCAATTCGCGAGCGAGAGCAGCAGCTTCCTGCTTGTGAGCGGAGAGCACGCCGTTGTTGTTGCGAGCGATGGACTGAATCTGAGCCATGCGCTTGATGCTGCGACGAATCGTCTGATTGTTGGTCAACGTACCACCCAACCAACGTTCGGTCATGTAGTACTGATTGCAAGCCGTAGCAGCTTCCTTAACCACTTCCTGAGCCTGCTTCTTGGTGGCCACGAAAAGCACCTTCTGACCGCCAGCGACAACGCCACGCAAGAACGCGACAGCTTCGTCGAGCAATTCAACAGTCTGAGTAAGGTCGATGATGTGGATACCTTCGCGCTTGTCGAAGATGTAAGATTTCATCTTCGGATTCCAACGCTTGGTCTGGTGGCCGAAATGAAGACCTGCTTCGATGAGGTCCTTCAAAGGAATAAGATGCGCCATAATGCGTCTCTTTCTAAAACGTGTAGTTATCGTTTAATCCACTCGAAAGCCCGTACACGCGGACGGTCAATCTCGCTTCTTACGCCCTCGAGCACGCGCTCCAGAAACGTAATGCGCGAAACTATACCAAAAATCCCCAACATAATTCAAGCCTTTTTTGTTATAAACCGTTTCTTGTGTCAATCAAGGCTGCGCAAGCTGTCGCCAAAGAAGGGTTTTCTCGCGCGCGTCGCGCGCTCCTTATTGTTTCCCAATCCTATTGAAGTTCACATCAATTGTAGCGTCTCGGATTCACGTAAGCCCCATCAACCCTCACCTCAAAAGCGCCTCAATTGCCCCTGCAATCGAGCCTCGATTGATGATCAATTGAACCTCGATTGCAACTCAATCGAGCCTCGATTCAACCCCCAATTGAGCCTCGATTCAAGCGCCTTCAAAAACAGTGGAATTAGGGATTGAAAACAGTGCTTTTGCAGGGCTCATTCCACTGCGATTACTATGCCTTCTTTTCGCGTCCACGGAAGGTTCGGAGCGCGCGGAAAGAAAGCCCTGCAGGCGGGGCGTTGTTGCGCAGGTTTTTATTTTTCATGGCAAGGCCTTTTTTCGCCTTCAATAAAACAA
>JAFYMU010000218.1 GCA_017548245.1 Kiritimatiellia bacterium
ATTGCCAAGGCCGAAGCCGCCTTATTGACCTGTGGCCGCACCTTGCGTAAGCAGTTGCAAGCGGCCATTCCGCAGTTGGCGCGTGCCATCACCACCGAACTGCGCGACTTGGGTTTCTTGCAAGCCGCCTTCTCCATCGCGTTGGAACCCCATGCCGAACCCACCCCCTCGGGTCTCGATCGCGTCACCTTCTGTTTTGAACCCAATCCGGGCGAACCGCCTCGTCCCCTTGCAGCCATTGCCTCCTCGGGTGAAATTGCCCGTGTGATGCTCGCCGTCAAGGTCATCTTGGCCCAACATGATGCAACGGCCACCTTGGTCTTTGACGAAATTGACGCCAACATTGGCGGTGAAACTGGGCGCAAGGTCGGCATGAAGTTGCAGACGCTCGCGAACCATACACAGATTCTTTGCATCACCCACCAACCCCAAGCCGCCGTTTATGGTCAACACCACCTGTGCGTTCGCAAATCGGTTCACGATGGACGCACCTCGACCACGATTACGCCGTTGGATGATGCCGCGCGTGCCACCGAAATTGCACGCATGTTGGGCGGCGAAGATTTTACACCGATTACGCGTGACCACGCGATTGAAATGCTTCAACAAGCTTCACAACACTCATTGCACCTATGACACCCCTTGCCTCCCCAACCCTTTTCTTGTACGGACCGCCCGCCACCGGTAAATCGACCTGTGCGCAAAACCTTGCCGTTGCCCTTGCGAAAACCGCGATTGACCTTGACACCTTGATTGAACAGCGCCTCGGCATGACCATTCCGCAGGCGGTGGAACGCTTTGGGCAGCAACACTTCCGCGATACCGAGACCGCCGTCTTGCGCGACCTCTGCAATCGCAAGCCCAATGCCATTGTCGCCTTGGGCGGTGGCGCTTTGTTGCGCGAAGAGAATCGTCAGATGGCCGAAGCTTGTGGTCCTGTGATTTGCTTGCATACGCCGCCGGAAATCTTGGCTAAGCGTGTGGAACGCAAGGCTGGCAGCCGTCCCTTCTCGAAGAATGCCGATGGGTTATTAAAGTTGTTGGAAGAACGTCGCGAGCACTACGAATCCTTTACCCTCTCGATTCGTCTCTCGGGCGAACAGATGCCGCAGGAGGTCTGGCCGAAGGTCATGGCACAGTTGGGCCGCTTCATCGTTTCTGGCATGGGCACCCCCTATCCCGTGCTCATTGCCCCGGATGCCATTCGCGAATTGCCGCGCATCCTCGAACGTCTCGACCCCAAGCCTGCCCACCTCTTATTGGTCGGCGACTCGAACACGGTGCCGTTGTACGCCGATCGCGTTCGCCAAGTCCTCGGCAACGATGTACCCGTGGTCACGATTCCAGCGGGTGAAGAAAACAAGACCCTCGCCACAGTGAACCGTTTGTGGGAGGCGATGGGTGAAGCCCATTTGGAACGCAATGACTTAGTGATTGCCTTGGGCGGTGGGGTGACGGGCGACTTGACGGGCTTTGCGGCCTCGGCGTGGTTGCGCGGGATCCGTTGGCTCAACCTGCCGACAACCCTCTTGGCGATGGTCGACGCGGGCATTGGAGGCAAGACGGGCGCCGATTTACCTTCGGGCAAAAACCTCATTGGTGCCTTCCATCCGCCGTGCGCCGTCTTGGCCGACACGACCACCCTTGCGACGCTTTCCGAACGTGATATCCGTTGCGGTTTGGCCGAGACGCTCAAGCATGCCGTGATTGGCGACCCGGGGCTCTTGGAGATGCTCAATCACTTTGGCGAACAACGTAGCGACATTGACTGGCTCACGCGCCTCGTGATTCGTTCGGCTGGCGTGAAGATTCGCACCATTTTGGAAGACCCCTTTGAACGCACCGGCCGTCGCGCCGCCCTCAACCTCGGCCATACGGTGGGTCACGCCGTTGAGGCTGCAAGTGGGTTCTCGATTGCCCATGGTGAAGCGGTGGCCATAGGCACGGTGGCAGCCGCCCGCTTGGCGGTTCGCCTCAAACATGCCCCTGCCGAACTCGCAGAGACGTTGACGCAGGCCTTGCAACAGTTGGGCTTGCCGACCGAGATTCCAGCAGAAATGGACGCTGAGACCTTGCATGCCTATCTCTTGCGTGACAAGAAGAAAGCGGTTGGGAAGGTGCGCTTTGCCCTGCCCTTTGCCGTTGGAGATGTGAAGACGGGAATCATCATTCCGGAGCAGGACCTCCATGACCTTCTTGAAAGAAAACAACTTTGATCTCGACGCCCTTCAGGCGCCCGAACTCTTGCGTGCCTTCATCGACGAGATGAAACGCGGCTTGCAGGGGCAAGGTGATTTGCCGATGTTGCCCTCGGGTATCCTCTTAAAAGAGGTGGCCCCGCAGAACGTTACGGTGCCTGCCTTTGATGTGGGCGGCACCAATCTGCGTTCGGCCCGCGTGACCTTTGACGCCCACGGCGCCCCCACCTTCACGGAGGTCCAACGCGGTCTAATGCCGGGCGCCCGTGGAACGGTCGATCAAGCCACCTTCTACAACCAACTCTGCGACACGTTGCAACCCAATCTCAAGCCGGGCGAACGCTTTGGTTTCTGTTTTTCCTATCCCATTACCGAAGAGGGCACGCTCCTCTTCTGGACCAAACAGATTCAGGCACCCGACATCCCTGGCCGCAACATCGCCCACGATCTCTTGCAAACCCTTGAGGAACGCCACCTGCCCGCGTGTTCCTTGCAGATTCTCAACGATACCGTAGCCGCCCTCCTCGCCGCCTACACCTTGCCCGAAGCGCAAACGGCCGCAGGCTTAGTGGGCTTCATCTTGGGCACGGGCACGAATACCGCCTACGCCGAAACCACCGCAGCCATCACCAAACGTCCCGACTTGCCGCCCGCGGCTATCATGCCAATCAACTGCGAATCGGGCAACTTTAACCGTTTTCCCAAGTCGACCTTTGACGAGGCCTACGAAGCACTCAATGGCAATGGCCACTCGCAGTGGGAACGGTGCATCTCGGGTGTGCACTTGGGTTCGCTCGGCTCCCTCATCCTCCGCCGCGCCGCCGCAGCGGGACTCTTCCCCACCTGTGCCAAACGGTTGACGGCCTGCGACTTCACGCACGTAGAGCTCAACCAGTTCTGCGACGGTACCCGCCCCGATCTCAGTCCCTGTACCGAGGCCGAAGCCGCCACGATTCGCGCGCTCCTCTTGCCGTTATACGAACGCGCCGCG
>JAFYMU010000219.1 GCA_017548245.1 Kiritimatiellia bacterium
CATCGTCCCCATTGAGGTGAAGGCTTCGTTAAACCTTAAAGCAAAAAGTTTGAAAACATATCAGGAAAAGTTTTCACCACGTGTTTCAATCCGTACATCAATGGCAGATTACAAAAAAGAAGAATGGCTCATCAATCTGCCATTGTATGCCATTGGACAACTGAACACCCTTGACGAGACACGTCAATAACACCCCTCACGACGTGAAAGTAACACAAAAGGGCATCCGGTGGGATGCCCTTTGTGTGTTCATCAATAGCCAATGTTAGGCGGGCGTGTACGCGGTCCAAATTTGTTGCAAGGCGCGAGCAAAGGCTTGGCGAATGACCTCAGGTGAGGCATTCAGCGCAATGGGCTCAAGGAAGTCTAACGTTTGCTCGGGTTGGCCAGCGACTTGCAATTGCAGGCACACGGCAACAACGGCTGCGTGCTCACGTTCCATCACGCAATAACGGCGCACTTCCACCACCAAGGCGCGCGGATCTTGTTTTTCCAAGTGAGTAATATCCTGCAGCGCGCGTTCCAAGGCGAGTTCCAACGGCGCGTAATAGGTCAGGCTACGATAGGGTTCCACCGTGCCGTCAGCCTTAAAGCGCAAGGGCGTGTTGTAGGCGCGCAGATCCTTGGCCATGCGCACGCGCAGTTTGCTAAAGGGAAGGCTCTTCTGCGTTTGTGCGGAAGCGGTCATCTCAGGGGTGAAGACGGTGTAGCGTTTGGTTTTCGTGGCGGCACAGCCCACCACGCAACTAAAGGCAAGGACCAAAAGGGTTAGACGAAGAATCATCGCGCACTCCTTATTCTGCGGCATTGTCAAAGATTAAACGAGAGGGCTGTTCGCGTACCTCCTCCACCAAGGCTTCCAACAAGGTGGCGGCCCGTGCGAGCGCGGTGAGCGCCTCTTCGGATTCGGCACCAAGCGTCTTAAAATCAATTCCCTGACGCAATTGCGTCACGGTGAGGTCAATCTCACCCAAGGTTCCCTTCAAGGCATCCAACATCTCTTGAAGGGTGAGCATGGTTGCGTCCGCACGGTTGCTCAACTGCGGCAACATCTCGCGCGCCGTTTGGGTGGTCGCAGCCATATTCTCGGCAATCTGGCGAAGATGTTCGCTCAACAGCTGCGAATCAAAGGCTGAAACGGCGTTGGAAAGCGTCTGGGTCTGCTGGTTGAGCGATTCACCCAAGGTCGTAAAGGTGGCCGACAAACGGGGTAAATCGGCCTCACTCACGGCGCGATCCACATGTTCGGCAAGGTCAGTGAGCGCCGTAATGGTTTTGGAAAGGTCAATTTGACCGAGCTTTTCGCAGAGATCTTCGGCGACATCCACGATGGTTTGCAACACGGTGGGCGTGGACGGCACGTAGAGTGTGGCGGGTGTCCACGCAATTTTGAGGTCGCGGGCCAAGACTTGGGGGTGTTCGCCGTAGTCCAAGTTGACGAAAACGA
Source organism: Kiritimatiellia bacterium (assembly GCA_017548245.1). Taxonomy (GTDB): domain Bacteria; phylum Verrucomicrobiota; class Kiritimatiellia; order RFP12; family DVOR01; genus Spyradenecus. The sequence goes on from JAFYMU010000219.1 coordinate 1,448, forward strand.
TGCCTGTGATGCCTTGCATCCCGAGCGAGGTGCGCAAGCCTTGTTGCACCATCTCCGTGAGACGTTCGGCGGTATAAAACGGGAATTGGCGGCGGTCAATCGAACAGCACACGCGGATGTAGGCGAGCATTTGGTGTTGCACTTCGGGCGTGAGAGACGCGTCGGCAGTAGTTGCGGGCTCATATTGGTCGCCCACAAAGCCAATCGATTCCACGGTGCCAATGGGCACGCCACGGAATTTCACCGCACATCCTTCGTCCAAGCCCTGCACCGAACTCGCAAAGTAGGTTTCAAAGTAGAGTTTTTCGGCCAAGATTTCGCTGCCACCAAAGAGGATACAACCGAAGGCAAAGAGCAAAAAGGCTGTCAGCACAAAGAGGCCTGTGAGAAAATAACGTCGGTTCTGGTTCATTGAATCTCCTTTTCTGGAGGCAAATCCGCTTGACGATTGAAAAAGGCGCGAATGACTGCGTGCGGCGATTGGGTTCGCAAATAGGTCGGCGAACCCTGATCAAGGACGCCGCCAACGCTGCGGTCAAGGTAGATAGCGCGGTCGGCAATGGCCTCAATGCTGGCAAGTTCGTGAGAGATGATGACCACGGTCATGCCGAGTTCGCGGGAAAGTCGGTAGATGAGCGCATCGAGTGAGGCGGCGGTGATGGGGTCCAATCCTGCACTGGGTTCGTCCAAGAAGAGAATGGGCGGGTCTAGAGCCATCGCACGGGCAATCGCGGCACGTTTACGTTGGCCACCGGAGAGTTCGGCGGGATAGGCATTGGCACGAGTGAGAAGGCCCACTTGTGCGAGGCGCATCTGCGCAGCCGTTCGGCACATTTCGGGCGGCAAGTGCGCGAATTCTTGCAGCGGCAAGAGGACATTTTCGAGCACGGTCAGGTTACCAAAGAGCGCCCCACCCTGATACATCATGCCAAAGGAACGCAAAATCTGGAGGCGTTCGGCCTCAGTCTTGACCGCCGTATCGCGGCCCAAGATGCGGATCGAACCCGAAATGGACGGCACTTGACCGATAATGTGTTTGAGTAAAGTGGTCTTGCCGCAACCCGATCCGCCCAAAAGGAAGACGATCTCGCCCTTACGGATGGCGAGATTGATGTCGCGCATCAGGACGTTGCCGTGATAACCCGAGGCAACGTGTTCGCATTCAATCGCGAAGGTTGTGGCGTCTTGCGCGTCCATTCTGTTTACCATCCCATCGCGTAAAAGATGACCGAGAAGAGACCTTCCAACGTGGCGAGCAGCACAATGCCCGTCACCACGGCAGAGGTCGTGGCCGAACCCACCGCGCCGGCATCGCGTCCAGCCTTTAAGCC
>JAFYMU010000220.1 GCA_017548245.1 Kiritimatiellia bacterium
CGCCGTCGGCGCAGGGAGGGGGTGTTATTAATTTACCGTGCCCGGGGGCTACGCGTTGCTTGCCCCCGTCTGTAATCTGCCGCCCTGACGGGCGGTTGTTGGTTGATGGTTGCTAGTTGCTAGTTACTCGGAGGGGCTGTGGAAGTACGTTTTCAAAGGTGGCTACACAAAAGACTGCCAGAATATTTTCCGCCAGTTTCGCAGTCTTGCATAGCACGTTAAATCGTGCAGGTGATAGACAAAAGCGAGATAGACAAAGGCTAACACCCCACCCCAAATGGGCAAATCTGTTACCAAAACACTATCTATAATCCGAAGACGAGAGGCGCGTCTTTATATTAAAGAGAGCATTTTCAAATTTATTGGCACGCAACGCAAAATCTTTGCTATACTATTGGGCGATGTTATGAGTTGCCTCTTTAACGTCGTTTGAAAGGATACTCGCCATGTGGGATTATACAGATCAGGTGATGGATCACTTCCGTCATCCGCGAAATGTCGGCGTCATTGACAATCCGGACGGTAAAGCTACCGTCGGGTCGTTGGCGTGTGGCGACGCATTGACATTTATGTTTAAGTTGGGTGCTGACGGGAAGATTGCAGAAGCCAAGTTTCAGACCTTTGGATGCGCCAGTGCCGTGGCCTCTAGTTCGGCATTGACGGAGATGGTCATTGGCAAGACGTTGGAAGAGGCTGAAAAGATTACAAATCGCGAAATTGCCGCCTATTTGGGGGGGTTGCCTGACCAGAAGATGCACTGTTCGGTGATGGGCAAGGAAGCCTTGGAAGCCGCTATTCACAACTATCGCACGGGCGAAGAGAGTGTGGTGCAGGTACACGAAGAGATTGTGTGCTCTTGCTTTGGCGTTTCTCGCGATGAAATTGAACGTGTCACACGTGAAAACAACTTGCATTCGGTTGATGAAGTGGTCAACTATTGCAAGGCTGGTGGCGGTTGCGGGATGTGCCGTGACCACATTCAGGAAATCATTGACGAAGTGAACCACACCGCTGCCGCAGCGAGTGCGCCGGCCCCTGCCCCGAAGAAGATGACGGTCTTGCAGAAGATTAAGCTCATCGAACAGACGCTTGAAGAGCAAGTGCGCCCTGTCTTGCGCAAGGATGGCGGCGATGTGGAATTGATTGACGTAGATGGCGACATTGTGCGGATTTCCTTCCGCGGAATGTGCGCGGGTTGCCGTAGCGCCGCATTGACGCGCGACAACTTGATCGCCACTGCATTGCACGAATTTGTTGACCCCGCGATTACCGTGGTGATGGAGTAATCATGCAGCCGCTGATTTACTTGGACAATAACGCAACGACCCAACCGGCACCTGAAGTTGTCGAGGCGATGCTCCCGTACCTTTCGCAGGCATGGGGCAACCCCTCGAGTATGCATGCCTTTGGCGGTAGCGTGGCGCGTCCAGTGGCTCAGGCGCGTGAAACGGTCGCGGCCTTCTTGGGCGCAGAGCGTCCAGAGGAAATTCTTTTTGAAGGGTGTGCTACTGAAGCAGACAACCACGCCATCTTTGGCGTCACGTCGGCTTGGGGGCAGCCCGGCACTGTGATTACGAGCCGCGTGGAGCATCCGGCGGTCTTGGGTCCCTGCTTACGTCTGCGCGAACAGGGTCACAACGTAATCGAAATCGGTGTCAATGGCGAAGGGCTCTTTGATATGGAAGCTTACGCCGCCGCATTGGAAGCCACGCCGGGCCCGAAGTTGGTCTCGGTGATGTGGGCGAACAATGAGACGGGGGTGATCTTCCCCATTCGTCAAATCGCAGAAATGGGTAAGGCCGCGGGCGCAACGGTTCACACCGATGCGGTGCAGGCTGCTGGCAAGTTGCCAATCGACGTGAGCACGGTTCCCGTGGACTTATTGACGATTGCAGGCCACAAAATGCACGCACCCAAGGGCATCGGTGTGCTTTATGTACGCCGTGGTACCCGTTTGAAACCCCTTGTTCTCGGTGGACATCAGGAACGCGGTCGCCGCGGTGGCACGGAAAACGTCCCCTACATCATCGGCATGGCAAAGGCTTGCGAACTCGCAACTGCCGCGCTCACCGATGGCTCCGAGAATCGCATTATGCAACTGCGCGACAAGCTCGAAGCGGGCTTGCTCGCCACCTGTCCCGACAGCCGTGTGAACGGTTGCCGCGACCGCAATTGCCGCGTGCCCAATACGCTCAACATCTCCTTTGAATACATTGAAGGCGAGAGCGTGCTCTATCATTTGAGCGACCGTGGTATTTGCGCGAGCTCTGGTTCGGCCTGCGCTGCAGGTAGTCTAGAGCCCAGTCACGTAATCCGTGCGATGGGTGTACCCTTTACAGCCGTACACGGATCTATTCGTTTTTCACTCAGTCGTTATACAACAGAGGAAGAAATCGACCTCACGTTGCGTCATGTACCCGAAGTGGTCGCAGAGATGCGCGCGTTGTCACCTTTTGTAAAACACTGACCCGACCGCGTCCATTTTGGCGCGTCTTATGTTATCCTATTCCGAGAACATGATCAAAGTGGATCTACGGAATACACTTAATGAAAGGTAATACACCATGAAACAACTCTGGCTCCTTGCCACTGCACTTGGCTTCGCAGGTTTCTTGACTGCACAGGATGCAGCTCCTAAGGGTCCCGTCGTTGCAGCTACCGACGACCGCGTCGTCGCCGCCTCCGATGAAGATGAAGGCAACGAAGGCCGCTTCTATGTTGGCCCTGGCATCGGCGCGATGCGCATTCACCGCACCGCTTCTCCCCGTCCGGGTTCGAACGTTCGCGGCATGCAGCCCTACGTCCTCATGCGCGTGGGTTATGACTTCGCTGACAGCCCCTGGTCGGTGGAAGGCTACGGCATGTACGGTTATCAGCGCGAATCCAAGAAGGTGAACCAGCAGAACATCCTCGGCCTCGGCGTGGAAGCGCTCTATCACTTCGACCGCTATGCTCAGTTCGACCCCTACTTGGCCGCTGGTTTGGGCTATGTGCTCTTCTCGGGCGACCGCGAATGGCAGGACGACAAGGCTTCTCACGTCTTCGCTCAGGCTGGCGTGGGTGCTTTCTGGCACATCAACGAAGACCTCTCCCTCCGCGGTGACATCCGTTACCACGTGGCAGTGGCTGGCGACTACATCGGTTACACCTCCGCTGACCTCGGCTTCATCTACTACTTGGGCGGCAACAGCGACTGCGCTGCTGACACCGTGGCTCCTTTGGCTGAACCCGCCATCGAAGCTGGTGCCAAGGCTTATGACGAAGCTTCTGAACACAGCGCAACCATCCGCGACGTGACGCCGGAAGGTTCTGTCGACGAAATGAAGTTGGAGCTCCACTTGCAGTACGCTAAGGACACCTCCATCATCGAACCGGCTAACTACCCGGCGCTCGACGAACTCCTCCGCATCATGACCAAGGCTTTCGAAGCTAACCCCGAAGCTTACGTCTCGATCGACGGTCACGCTGACCGCACGCACGGTTCTGACCACGCTTACAACCAGAAGCTCTCTGAAGCTCGCGCTAAGAGCGTGATGACCTACCTCAGCTCCAACGGCATCCCGGCTGAACGCATGAAGGCCGCTGGTCACTCCTTCGACCAGCCCAAGGATCCGGTGGACTTGGATAAGGGTACGCCCTCCAACCGCCGCACGGAAGTCGTGATCCGTGGCGTGGACGAAGCTACGCGCGCCAAGATCCGCGCTACCAAGTAATTCAGCCCATTTGGGGCGCATCTCGTGGCGCCCCAAATGAACTGCAACCTCACGGAGAGTACAATGGGTACATTACAACGTTACATCCTACGTTCCTTTTTAGTTGCTGCAGGATTAACCGGATTAGTACTGACCTTTGTGCTCTCCGTTGGTTTTCTCTTCCAGGTCTTCCAATTCGTCATGCGCGGTGCATCGGCGATATTGGTGCTTCAATACCTGGCAGCATCGCTCCCTGAAGTGCTCGGGTTTACGATTCCTTTGGCACTGATGGTGGCGTCTTTGCTAGTCTTTGGACGTATGTCTACAGACAGCGAAATCGCAGCAATGAAGGCTTGTGGGATTAGCTTCCTCTCGATTATGAGAGGGCCGATGTTAATCGCCATCTTGTGTTCGATGCTCGGTTTCTACTTGCAAAACTACGCAATGCCGCGCGGCCACTATGTGCGTCGCACCATTTCGAATCGTTTAGCACTCGATGCAGGCGTTCAATTAATGGAACCTGGACGCTTCATCGATGAAATTGACAACCTTGCCGTCTTCTGTGACCGTAAATCTGATATGAAGGATGATGACGGAAAGGGTTACACCGCACTCTACAATTTGTTTGCCATTGATCGTCGCGATGGCTTCTTGCGTGAAATTCATGCAGACCGCGCCCACATGCGTGCAGAGGGCAGCGATTTGGTCTTTACCCTCTTTGATGCAAAGATTACGCCCCCGGATGACGGTCTCTCTGGCACGGCCTCGTTTTCTGAATTTACCTATCGTTGCAAAGACGTGGTGTCGCGCACCAAGAAGTATTTGAAGAAGCCGAAAGACTACGACTTTATGGAGTTGTTTGCCGCTGAGCAAGAGGCTAAGCAGCAACTGATTCGAGCCAAAAATCCCCAACCTCAGGCAGAAACCGCTGAAGGCGCCGAAGCGAAGCCTGTGGTTTCTGAAAAGGCCGCAGAAAAATGGTACTGCCGCCTCAAGTTCTTGTTGAACTACCGTTTGGTGTGGGCACTCTCCTCTTTCTGTTTTGTTCTCGTGGGCATTCCGATGGGATGTCAGGCACAACGTAAGGAGTCCTCTAAGGGCATGGTGATGGGGTTGGCGATTGGTATTGCCTTCTTCCTCTTCATCTTGCTCTCGGAAGCACTCGCCTCCAAGCCAGCCGCCTTCCCGTGGCTGATTGTGTGGATTCCCGTTGTGATTTGCGTGGGCACGGCTTGTTTTCTTATTCCGAAAAATCAGTAAGGAGTTCGCTATGGCTATTCATCCGCTTGCATACGTTTGCGAAGGTGCAAAGATTCATCCCGAAGCAGAAGTGGGACCTTTTGCCTACGTGGGTCCGAACGTGACCATTGGACGTGGCACCAAGTTGCACCACCACGCCACGGTTGAAGGTCACACCACAATTGGTGAAGACTGCGAAATCTTCCCCCAGGCTTGCGTGGGTATGAAGACACAGGACTTGAAGTGGAAGCCCGGCAATATCACCTACGTGGAAGTCGGCGATCGCACGGTGATTCGTGAATGCGCCACCATCCACTTGGGCACCATGGACGGTACCAAGACCGTAATCGGTTCGGACTGCTTGATTATGGCCTACTGCCACATTGCACACGGTTGCGAACTCGGCAATCACATCATTATGTCCAATGGCGTTCAGGTCGCTGGCGAATGCACCATCGAAGACCACGCAATCATTGGTGGCACCTCGGCACTCCTCCAGTTCACCCACGTTGGCGCCTTTGCAATGGTCGGTGGCGGCACCCACTTGCGTAAGGACGCACCGCCCTACATGTTGACCATGGGCGTGGACAACTTGGTTGTGCGCGGTCTCAACTCCGTGGCCATCCGCCGTCACCCTGAAAACTTCACGAGCGAAGCCTTCGGCGCCCTTAAGGACGCTTACCAGATCATCTACTCTGAAGGCTTGCCGCGTTCGGTCGCATTGGAACGTGTGGCCAACGAATTGCCGCAGTGCCCCGAAATCAAGCACCTTTTGGAATTCTACGCAAACGCCTCCAAGCACGGCGTGGCCTAAGTCCCAAACGCGTTGCGATTCAACCACGAAAGCGTCCCATTTGGGGCGCTTTCTGTTTTTCTATCCCCACCTTCTCCCCTACACCGCCAAGAAAAGCCTTTACGCGCCCACTCACGCCGTCTCTTACCCTTTTCCGCACTCTCGCCACCTCAACACC
>JAFYMU010000221.1 GCA_017548245.1 Kiritimatiellia bacterium
CCGTTTTTGGATGAGTTTCTCCGATAATTATCTCAAACATTTGGAAGTCTTGAAGAATGTGGGGATGACACGCATCGACCCAGTGATGTATAATGGTCAGGAAATTGTGCCGATTCAGTTCCTGAAGGCCTTGCTCCCTGACCCTGCGACCTTGGGCCCTGTAACGAAGGGCAAGACGTGCATTGGTTGCCAGGTGCGTGGTTTGGACTTTGAGGGTAAGCCCAAGACGGTTTACATCTACAATATCTGCGACCACCAGGAGTGCTACAAGGAAGTGAAGTCCCAGGCAATCAGTTATACGACGGGTGTGCCGGCGATGATTGGTGCCAAGATGATGTTGACGGGCAAGTGGCGTGGCCAAGGCGTCTTCAATATGGAACAGTTCGACCCTGATCCATTCATGGAGGCCTTGAACCAGTACGGCTTGCCGTGGAAGGTCATTGAAGGCGAAGTCTTTCACCACGCGTGAGAGGGTTTGGCCGAAGCAGTGAGTGGTATGTTCTAAATGGATCCAAAAAGCGAAAAACAACGTCTTCGAGCAGAAATGAAAGCCCAACGTGCTGCACTATCACACCGTGCGGTGCGTGATGCGGCTTATGCCGGAGCAAATGCCCTTTTTAGCCCTCGGTTGATGAATTTGTTTAGTCGCTTCAGAGGTTTTGCCTCTTACATGAGCATCGGCAACGAATTCCCAACCGATTGGATTCACCACGAACTCTTCAAAGCCCGCGTGCCGGTCTGCATCCCGTACTATCAACCTGCGCATAAGTCCTACGCTTGGGCAGACTTCTCGCCTTACGAATCCCTAACAGAGGGGTTTATGGGGATTCCCGAACCCCTCAAGCCGCGCATTGCTGACCCTGCTGCCATTGATGTGGCGCTTGTGCCGGGGCTCTGCTTTGATGTGTGCGGTGGCCGTTTGGGTTATGGCGGCGGCGTCTATGACCGATTGTTGCCAAAATTGCGCGCGGGCACGTTGCGGATTGCCCTTGCGTTTGACTTTCAAGTGCAAAAAGAGGAACTCCCTCAAGAGGCACATGACCTCAAGATGGACTATATCGTAACCGAAAAACAATGGATTGACTGTCGTCTTGCACGACGTTTAAGGAGACTGCGGAATGAGTAATGTGGCGATTATTGGTGCTGGACACGCGGGTGTTGAGGCGGCCTTTACCTTGGCGAAGGCTGGCGTGAAGGTGACGCTTTACAGCAATGAGGCCTCTTTGCCGTACTTCCGTCCGCGTTTGATTGCGGTTGCCTTTGGTCAATCCGAACCCGCAGCCATCGCCATGAAGCCGAGCGCGGCTTATGAAGAGGCGGGGATTACCATCGCTCACGAAGCGGTGACCACCTTTGATGCCGCCGCCCGAACCGTAAATGGGTGCGCTTACGATGGCGTCATTATGGCGCAGGGTTCCACGCCCTTCCGTCCGCCCTTCAAGGGTGAAGGCGCCGAGAAGGTGGCGACCTTGTGGACGATGGCCGATGCACTCGCTATTCGCGAACGCGCTCAGCCGGGCACAACCTTGGCGATTATCGGGGGCGGTGTCTTGGGTCTTGAAGCGGCTTTGCGTGCGGTGATGGCAGGGATGCAGGTCACGGTGATTGAAGTTGCGCCGGTTCTTTTGGGTGGTTGCTTGGGGACAGGCGGTGAAGCGACCTTGCGTGCCGCGCTCGAAGCGAAGGGAATTACGTTGAAGGTCGGTTGCGCAGTCGCTGAAATTGCCACCGATGGCGTGGTTTTGGCCGATGGTACCAAGGTGGCCGCAGAGGTCATCTTGTGTTCGGCTGGTGCTCGTCCGAATACGCAACTCGCCGCAACCGCAGGTTTGTCGGTGGGGATGGGCGTCACGGTGCAACCCGATTTGTCGATTGCGTCCAAGGTCTATGCCGCTGGAGACCAGGCTCGTTTGCCGGTGGGTCGCCCTGTCTGTGCGGTGATGCGTGCCATGCGTATGGGCGCTTTGGCGGCGCGTAATCTCTTGGCAGACTTGCAGGGCGAACCCTGTCAGCCGTGGGTCGAACCCGTTTTGCCGCTCTTCATGAAGGTCGAGTCGGTGGAATTCCATACCGCGGGCATCTGTTGGGAAGCGGATGTCGTGGAGGAACGCGTGGATGATGGCACCAATCCCCTCATTTGGAAGTCGGTGTTGAAGCGTGGTGACGCAATCATCGGGTTGCGTTGGGTCGGCACGCGCGCAGGGTTTGCCGATTGGGAAAAACAGTTGGTGCGCTAATGGCCAACACGTTTACGGCACAATTTTTGGGAACAGGAACCTCGGTCGGGGTGCCGTTGATTGGTTGTGCGTGTCCCGTTTGCAAGAGCACAGATCCATTGGATAAACGCCTGCGTTCTTCCCTCTATGTGACCTTGGGCGACCAAGCCTTGGTGATTGACACGGGACCTGACTTGCGCATGCAGTGTTTGCAATGGGAGGTGCCGCGCGTGGATGCGGTCTTTATCACCCATTTGCACGCTGATCACATTTTTGGGTTTGATGATATTCGCCGTTTTAACACCATTCAAGGCAACCAACCCATTCACTGTTATTCGGGCCCTGAGACGATTGAGGGAATGCGACGCATCTTTCCTTACATCTCTAATAA
>JAFYMU010000222.1 GCA_017548245.1 Kiritimatiellia bacterium
CAATTGTTCGCCGCGACCTTTTGCCGCTTCAACGGCGAGCATTAAACGGTCGCGAACCTTTTGTTGGCCTAAAAAATCGCTGAATTGAGTCGGGCGCAAACGATTGTCAAACGAGGCGTTGCGCTGATTCATGGTATCAGAAGGTCGAGGAGTGTCCATATCACTTCAATTGTACCACATTTTGATAGAGAAACGGGGGGATAAAATGAAGAAGCGGCATCCATGAGGACGCCGCTTCGCAGTTCATTTTGAGAAAACTCAAATTAGTTGCTCTTGCCGGAAGAGAGGAACTCGAACTTGTTACCTTCGCCCTGTTCGAATTCGTTGAGCTTGCCGGTGCCGAGTTCGCCAATCATCTGCTTCGGGAAGACTTCGTCAGCGGTGAACTTCTTACCAGAACCATCCTTGTAGATGATCACACAGCCATCCTTCTGGAAGGGCTTCTGGGAGTTGAGGAGGGTGTCCACGTCAGAGGAGACGTCGTTACCAGCTACGGAGACCAACTGGTTCACATTGACGTTACGCGTCACGAACACAGGAGCCTTTGCGGGAGCATTGGAGGTGTTCTTAGCGAGTGCCCAAGCGCAGTTGTTGTCGTTGATGGTGGTGCCGGAAGCGGTGGTCACACCCTGGCCAGCGATTGCGGAGGGTTCAATGTCCTTGAGCACTTTCAAACGGTTACGCTTGGTGACATCAGCTTCCTTCACATAGAGTGCTTCTTCGAAGTACTTTGCGGTGGAGGAGAAGTCCTGGTACATGTCGGGACCGTTGGGCTTTTCGGTGGGAGCATTTTCAGCATTTTCGGCGGAGGGCCATGCGATGCTTTCATAGCGACCAGACATGTCTGCTGCGATGATGGCCTGAACGACCTTACGGCCATTACCCATCATACCCGTCAAGTTACCATTCAGCATAAAGCCTGCAACTGCGGGGAACATAGAGCCTGCCAAAATACCGATAATCACGATAACGACGAGCATTTCAATCATCGTGAAGCCTTGCTTGCGAGTTGTCTTCATGTGTCTATTCCTTCAAAAAGAATTAAGTGCAGGGCAACAATCCAATACTGCTACCACTTGATAAAATCCTACCACACTAAAACCCCCTTACGCAAGTATTATTTGCTGAATCCCCTTTTTTATTAATGAAGACCATTCTGATGCGCAGGGGAAGGGGCGAAGGATTACTTCATTGAGGGCAGCACAATACCGCGGAGAATGACGCGTTGGCAGAGGAGGAAGACGATGGCGGTGGGGATGGAGACCATGACGAAGCCTGCCATGACAACCCATGGTGTACCGCCGAATTGGCGACTCATCTGGTAGAGCCATACGGAGAGGGTCCAGTGGCTTTGACGTTGGCAGACGAGGAGGGCCCATTCCCACGAGTTATAGGCGGCAACGAAGGCATTGAGTGCATTGACGGCCAAGATGGGCGTTGTCATCGGGAGGGTGATATGACGGAAGATTTGCCATTCGCCTGCGCCATCAATGGTCGCCGCTTCATAGAGTTCGCGCGGTAAGGCATCAAAGAAGCCTTTGAGGATGAAGATGGAGAGACCATTGGCAACGGTCGGCAACACAAGTGCCGCAAAGGTGTTGAGAAGGCCGAGCTCGCGAATTAACAAGAAGCCTGGAATTGCGGTCACTGCGGCAGGGAAGGCCATTGTTGCGAGGAGGAAGAGCAAGATGCCTTCGGTGTAACGCAAACGGAATCGCGAGAGGGCGTAGGCGGCGAGGGGATTGACCGTTAAGGTGGCGAGAATGGTGAGGACAACAAGTACAATCGTATTCCACCAAGCTTGACCACGCAAGAAGAGGACATCGCAGACGGTACGGTAGTTGGCCGTCATATCTTGCCAAAGCAGGGATTTGCCACAATTTGCATAGGTTACGGCAAAGGCTTGCGCGAGTGGCATCGGAATGTCGCGCCAGTCGGTGATTTGATAGGGTTGGCCAAGGCGATCGCGATAGGTGGCATTGAGGGTTGCAAGCGAACCGTAACGCGCCTTCAAATAACGCTGCCATTCCACTTCGGGCGAGGTCGTGTCGAGTGCCTCAAAGGGTAATGTGTTGACAAATTGGCGCCACAGCGTGCTGTTTTCGTAGGGGAGCAGGGGAACATCTGCGAGGTTCGCAGGTTGGGGTTTTCCCGTGAGTTGCGCGTAGTGGGCAGGCGTCTTGCAGGTACGAATGAGGAATTCGGTCCACTGTTGTTGGCGTTGCGGGGTGCAACGAACGGTGATGAGGCGCTTGGGATAAGCACGCGTGACAAAGGTTTGCCAATGTGGATCTGCGGGATCTCCAGGGAAGCGCGCCGTTTCAAGACCTTGTTTCGCACGCCACTTTTGCCAAAGCGGGGCGATACAGTAGGGGCGCGTGCGCGGATAGGGTTGGCGTTCGGGGTCAAGTTCGCGATAGTGCGCCTTGAATTCATGCCATAAAAGGGTTTTGGGATCTTCGGACCAATCCCAGTCAGGATAGTGCAGGGGCACGCGTTGTTGGGCACGCATGCGGATGCTGTAAAAACTGTTGTAGCGGATTTCCCACGTGCGATTGAGTTCAGCCAAGGCAACCTCGGGTCCTTGGTGGCCAGTTTGCGCCTCAAAGGCGGCGCGAACGTAAGGGGCGACATCGCGTTCGTCAAAGTCACAAACGCTATTGCGGACGTCGTAGGAACGGTTGAAGTCGGCGAAATCCTTCGCCATTTGACGCCATGCGCTTGCCGTTTGGGGTTGGCGCATGCCTTCAATCCAAGGGTTGGCGAAGGCAATCACCTGTTGGCGGTCTTCTGCGATGGCGGACCAACTGCCCCAATGGGCAGGGGCGTCAGGAAAGATGGCGTTGGGGAAACGGGCGTGATAGGAGGCTAAGACGCGCATGAAGCGGTCGGGTTCGTCCCAGATGGCGCGAACGACTGGGGCATAACGATGGTAGTCGAAGCGGCCGGTGATGGAGCCCGAGATCATCATCAAGAAGGGCCACACCATGGTGATGGCACCTAAGGTAAGAAAGAGATATAAAATGGATAAAACGATGCGGGCGCGCCAAGTTTTACGTTCGACAGGAAGAATAATCATAGGCTAATTAGAAGCGTGCCAAGCGGCGTGCGTTATTCAGAGGGCATATCTTCGGCAAAACGCAAATCAAGCGGCGTCTCTGGAGGTGTCACGGCACGAAGATGGGCGCGATGGTAGGCGACTTCAAGGGTTTTGCGAAACTCTTCCGTTCCGCGCCAATAGGGAAGTGTGCCCAAACGGCGTGGCACCGATGCGGTGTCTGGACTGGGATGCAATCGTAAAATCGCCTCAGGCGTAAGGACTTGCGGCGTGAGATCGGGTTCGGTCTCAGGGAAGACGATGCCACGAAAACGTAAGAGTAGGAGGGGATCTGAAGCGATGGCATCTGCAAAGAGGCAGAGCACTGCGAGGAGATGTTTACAGGGACGGCTCCAGTCCTTGCAGGAGCAACGAAAGACCATGTCTTGACGTTTTTCAGGGAAGAGGTGGAGGCCGTGTTGGCTGAGGCGTTCGCAGAGGGCGAGGGGGAGAAAACGCGCCGCGACTTGAGCCGTGTAGATGGGCGTGTCGTGGAGGATGTCCCAAACCTGATGGGCGTCCAAAACGGGCATTTCGGCGGAGAGAGTGTAGGGCGTAACATCTGCGCCTTGCACTTCGGCGGAGATGATACCTGGCGCGACTTCCATCTTGCAGACTTGGCCGAGTTGGGCATAACTGCGACCGCGGCCGAGACGGGGGCCAAGGTGCATGTCTTCCATCCACGTAATCCAACGCTTACGCCACCACACGTCGCGATTGCCGCCTTGAGGGCGCAATCCTCCCCGAACGGTTCGGGCAAAGCGTGGGGCGTAGTCGTGTTTTTTACTCATGGTTGGATTGCAAGATTCGAATGGTTATTCGCCAATCGTTCCCGTACACAAGAAGTCAAAGGAGATTTGATTGCCGGCGTCTTCAGAGGCCTCTTGGTCGTAGACGCGAAGGGTAAAGGGACGTGTGGTGCCGTTCGCGCGAATGGTCACCGAAAAGCTTTCTGCCTTTTGACGAGTG
>JAFYMU010000223.1 GCA_017548245.1 Kiritimatiellia bacterium
CCTCGTGACGCGTGGATTGGACAAACTGAAACCCGCCTTTCCCTTCCAACGAAGACTTTGTGCGGGTTGCTCCTTGTCCTCTTCCTCTGCGCTGATGCGGTGATGTTGTCGCGTCTGCAGATGAACCGCATCGTGGTGGGTGCCTTGGCGGCCTTCCAATTGCCCAATACGACCTTTGTCCACTGGTTGTGGATTGCGGTCTATGGCTTGGGACGCCACCTCTTAACCCTCTTGGCGGCAACGCTTTTCTTCACGCTGTGGCACCGTTCCAAACAACTCCCGGGCTATTCGGGCGATCTCTTGCGTCTCTCGGTGCATCCGATTGTGCGTTTGCCTTTGACTGTGCAGATCCTCACGCTCTGCCTGGGCGCAACGCTTTTGACGGCGAGTCTTTTCGTCACAGCAACGGGTGTGGTCTATCCGATTGAACAGATGCCGTTGATGGAGAGCACGATGGGCGAGGTTGCGCCGTACTTTGCGGTGTCGCGTATGACGGTGCCCTTCCAGTTGGCGGCGCTCTCGGGCGCTTCCATCCTTGAAATCTTTGGCGAACTCTACGGGTTTACCTTTACGCTCCTCTTCATCGCTTTGATCTCCTCCTTTACGCGTTCGCAGGGGATGGTGACCTTCTTGGACGATGTCTTCCGTTTGTTACGCGGACCATTGCCCGTGGTACGGTTGGGGAGGCTCAACCTCACGCCGCTCTTGGCGCTCTTCGTCTTCTTCTTATTGAGTGGGTTTACGACGCTCATCGTGCTTTTAATCGTTGCAGGGATTGCAACGTTGGCAGGTGGTTATGTGGTGTAGTCCGTGGAAAGATGGCTGCGCCATCACAGTCAAGGTGACCCCGAAGGCCTCGCGTAACACCGTCTTGGGTTCGGAAGAGACCTGGTTGCGCGTGGCGTTAACCGCACCGCCAGTGGACGGTAAGGCCAACGAAGCGGCGCGTTGCTTCTTGGCGGAACAACTCAATGTGTCCAAGCGTGCCGTGGCGTTGATTTCGGGTCAAACCGCGCGGCTAAAACGTTTTTCTGTAGCAGGGGTCTCGCCCGAACAGGCAAAAAGCATCTTGCTTGCCGAATGAGCACCCTAATTTTGGTATAATCCACAACAATTTTGGAGGTATTATGATTTTAAGTAAGTTAGCTTTGACCTTAACGGAAAGTGATATCAATAACGGTTTGACCGCAGCATTCGAGAAAATGGCAGAAGTCCATGGCGAAATGCTCAAGAAGGTGAAAGAACCCAAGGTCACCTTGAAGGATGGTACGTTGATTTTCAAGTGCAAGGCCGCAATGGGCTTTATGCCCTTGCCGATTGAAGCGCAGTTGCGTCTTGCTCCTGCTGAAGATGGCGCCGCCTTGGCAATCACGCTCTCGAAGTTGTCGATGGCCATGATGGGTGGCGAAGCAGGTGCTTCGGCTGCAATGAGCCAGGTCGCGACCGCTGTCGCAGGTAAGCCGGGCATGAGCGTGACGGGCAACACTTTGACGGTTGCGATCACGGAATTGGCAAAGATGCGCGGGATTACCTTGAGCGGCAAGTTGAATGATATTGCTATCGTCAATGGTACGATCGCGCTTGATTTCTCGTAAAAACCGCTTCACTTTAAGAGAAGAGACGCTTCATGGAGTCACCATGGGGCGTCTCTTTTTTTATTTCGACCTGCAGGGTGGGTGGCAGGTAATTTCAATTTATGTTAAACTATGGCGCTTTCTTCCTTTGATTGTAAGGAGTGATTATGGGCGGATTTTTTGGCGTTGTAGCTCAGCAGGGCTGCGTTCCGGATGTTTTCTTTGGTACCGACTACCATTCGCACATGGGAACTGTGCGTGGTGGTATGGCGTTTTTTGCAGGTAACACCTTCCATCGTTCGATTCACAACATTCAAAACACGCAATTCCGCGTCTGTTTTGAACGTGCAGCCAAGCGTTTTGCAGGCTTGAATCCCAACTATGGCATTGGTGTTATTAGTGACCACGATGACCAACCCCTTTTGGTGCGCTCGCATTTGGGAATGTACGCACTGGTGTTGGTCGGCTTGGTGACGAATCTGAACGAACTCGTGGCCGAGTTGGAAGAGAAAAACAACACCCACTTCTGCGAATTGGGCAAGGAAGGGGAGATTAACCCCCTTGAAGTGGTTGCGATTTTGATTAACTCGCAGGAGACGATTGAAGCCGGTATCCATTACGCGCAGTCGCGTATTGAGGGATCGGCTTCCTTGTTGTTGCTCTCTGCGAAGGGTATTTTGTACGCAGCGCGTGACCGTTTTGGCCGCACCCCTGTGGTGTTGGGCCAGAAGGAAGATGGCAATGGCTATGCGGTCACGATGGAAACGGCCGCCTTCCCCAATATCGGCTATCGCCGTTTGCGTGACTTGGCCGCTGGTGAAGTGGTCGGCATCTCGTTGGATGGCATTGAAACCCTCGTTGAAGGCCGCGAAGAATCGGCAATCTGCGCCTTCTTGTTCATCTACTACGGCTATCCCGCCAGTACCTACGAAGGGGTGGGTGTGGAACGAACCCGTTACCGCAACGGTGCCTACTTGGCGCGTCGCACGCCAGTGGATGCAGACCATGTGGCAGGTATTCCCGACTCGGGCGTGGCACACGGTTTGGGTTATGCCTTTGAAAGTGGCATCCGTTATGCGCGCCCCTTCGTCAAGTATACGCCCACGTGGCCGCGTAGCTTCATGCCGCCAGACCCGAGCTTGCGTCAGAAGATCGCCAACATGAAGTTGTTGCCGGTGCCGGAATTGATTGAAGATAAGCGCTTGATCTTCTGCGATGACTCCATCGTTCGTGGCACCCAGTTGCGTAATCAGGTGGGCCGTTTGTATGAGGCAGGGGCGAAGGAAGTTCACGTGCGTATCGCGTGCCCGCCGCTTTTGTACAAGTGTAAGTTCTTGACCTTCTCGCGTACCGAAAGCGTGATGGACTTGGTGACGCGCCGTTTGATTTTGGAGATGGATGGCCCCGATGCAGACATCGAGAGCTATCGCGATCCGGATGGCGAACCCTATAAGCGCATGGTTGAAGAGATGCGTCGCCGTTTGAATATGACCTCGCTCGCCTTCCAACGCGTGGAAGATGTTGAAAAGGCAATCGGTATCGGCAAGAAGTTGTGCACCTATTGCTGGACGGGTGAGGATATCTCGCTCGGCGGTAAGGGTGGTTGCAACGGTCATTGCGCTTGTTGCGGTGACATTTGCGCAATGCGAAAGAAGTAAGAGCAGAGTAGGGTGCTGCCGTGGCAAAAAAGAACAAAGTCCGCGTTATTGAACAACTGGAAAGCTACGTCATTCCGTTGATTCAGCAAGAAGGTGCTGACCGCAAAGTCACTGCGTTCTGGCCGAAGGTCTTGTTAGGCTTCTTAAAGGGCATTTCGAAGATCTTTAGCGCCGTCGTCTGGTTGCGTATGCGCTTCTTTGCAATTGGCGTCTTGCGCCGTTATCCCTTGGGATGTCAGGTGATTAGCGTGGGCAACGTGACTGCAGGCGGTACCGGAAAGACCCCTGTCGTTGAAATCTTTGCACGCGAATTAACCCGTCAGGGTCGTAAGGTCGCGATTCTTTCGCGTGGCTATCGCCGTAAGGAAAAACCCTTCTTGCAGCGCCTCTTCTCCGATAAGATTGAGCCACCCTTGGAGGTGAGCGATGGCCGTCACGTCTTGCTCGATTCTGAAACTGGCGGTGACGAACCCTACATGCTTGCCAGCAACCTCCCCGGCGTGGTGGTCTTAGTGGACCGTGACCGCGTGAAATCGGGGCGCCATGCGATTCGTAAGTTCGGCTGCGACACCCTCATTTTGGACGATGGCTTCCAGTATCACAAGCTCAAACATTCGCACGACATCGTGTTGGTGGATAAGACCAACCCCTTTGGTAATGGCAACTTGCTTCCGCGTGGCGTCTTGCGTGAACGCGTGCAGAACATCAAACGCGCTGACTTCATCTTCATTACGAAGAGCGATGGCAATTCGGCCGCGTTGCGTAAGCGTTTGAACGAACTCAATCACCATGCCGAAATCATTGAATGTTGCCACGCCCCAAAACGTTTGCGCAACGTGTATGCGCAGGGCGATAAGGAGTTGCAGTGGTTGAAGGGCAAGCGTATCTTGGCTCTTTCGGGTATCGCCGTGCCGCAGAGCTTTGAAAACTTCTTGCGCCGTTATGATGCCGAACTCGTGGAATGCGTGCGCTACGCCGACCACCACCGTTATGCTACGCAAGAAGTCATTAACGTGGTGAACCGTGCCGCCGACTTGGGTTGCGATGCGATGATTACCACGGAAAAGGACGCGGTGCGCTTCCCCAAACTCTCGACCACCGCGGTGCCTGTCTACTATTTGCGTATTGAAATTGAAATTTTGCGCGGCGCCAAAAACTTCCATGAGGCCGTCAGCCACATCTGTGGCAAGAAGAATACCTGGACACCTGACAAAATCTAAACGGGAGCACCGTTCATGAAATTGCTCGGCAAAGTCGGTATCGTGAGCGTGATGACGGGATTTAGTCGCGTCTTCGGTTTGGTTCGCGAGATGTTGATGGCGCACTTTTTTGGCACGTCCACCCTGCAAAGTGCCTTCGTTATTGCCTTTCGCATTCCCAACCTCTTTCGACGCCTTTTTGGTGAAGGTGCACTCGGCGCGGCCTTCATTCCCGTCTTTGCTGATATTGAACAAACGCAAGGGCAGGCGGCTGCCCAACGCTTCTTTGCCCGTATCCTAGGCTTACTGGTCTGCATTTTAGGCTTTTTGGTTGGCCTCGGTATCCTCGTCACCTTTGGGGTAGAACAGGTCTGCGAACCCACCTCGCGGTGGGTCGAGGCGATGCCGCTCATGCGGATTATGTTGCCCTATGCTTTGCTGATCTGCGTTGCCGCCATCGTCTCTGCCGTCCTCAATGTCCATGACCGTTTTGCGATTTCTTCGTTGACCCCCGTGGTCTTGAACATCGTTTGGATTATCGCGCTCCTCGGCATCTGTCCCTTTTTGCCAACCGAAGGCTACTGGCGCATCGGCACCATCTGTTGGGGCATCCTCTTAGCTGGCGTGGTGCAAATCCTCTTTCAGTTGCCCGAACTCAAACGCATCGGCTTCCAATTCCATCTCATCTTTACAGGTTGGCGCAACTCTGAAGCCATTCGCAAGGTCTTGTTGCAGATGGGCCCCGCATCGCTCGGGATTGCCTTGGCGCAAATCAATATCTGCGTTGATGGTTGGCTTGCCTTCTATGGTGCCTCGTGGGCGCCTGCTGTGTTGGAATATGCCGACCGCATCATCTATCTGCCCTTGGGGTTGTTTGGGACGGCCTTTGCTACCGTACTCTTGCCCACCTATGCTCGTCAAGTTGCGGCACAACAGCCCGAAGAGATTATGGCGACCTTGGAGTCGTCGCTCAAGACCTTGGCCGTGATTATGGCACCAATGGTGCTCGGGCTTATCGCTTTGGCCGAACCCATCGTGGCCTTGATTTACCAACGTGGTGCCTTTACCGATGAATCCGTTTGCTGGACCGCGCGTGCCATTATTGCGTATGCGCCGGGTTTATTGGCCTTCTCTGCCGCAAAGACTGTGATTCCCATCTTTTATGCGTTCAAAGATCTCAAGACCCCCGTCTATGTGGCCTCGTGGTGCATCTTGGGTAACTTCTTGATGAATTTGGCCTCCGTACTCTTCTTGCCTGAAGGATGGCGTCACGTAGGGATTGCCTCGAGTACGTGCATCAACTCCCTCATGAATACAATCATCCTCTTGTGGATTTTGAAGGCGCGCCAACTCACGATGCAGTGGATGCCCTTTACGGTGGTGTTGCTGAAATCTCTCTGCGCGGCCACGGTGATGGGCGTTACGGTTTGGGCGCTCTACAACCTCTGCATTGCCTACGCACCGCGTTGGATTGTCGTGCCTGTTGTGATTGGATTAGGGGGCATGCTCTACTTCGGTTTAATCGCAGCGTTAGCACCGACAACGGTCAAAACGATCCTCTCTGATTTCATCTCTCGCCGCCGTCGCAAGAAAAAGTGATACTTTTTTGCTTAAATCGCGTTATTTTTTAATGAAAAGCAGTATTTTGCATTGAAAGGCTATTGCCAGACCCGCTTTTTTGTGTCATACTGTTTATATTCTCTCCAGGTGGAGAGAGCATATGCGTAAAACCAAACTATAAAAACAGAACATAGAAGGATCACTTCTTATGGCAATCAGAGCAATGATTTTTATCGACGGATGCTGGCTTTATAAAGGGCGTCAAGCGTTATTCGATAAATTAGGAGAAAAAGGGTTTGAGGTGGATTATAAGCGGATCCCCGATATAATTGCACAATCCTTGGCTGAAATCAGCGGACAGGAAGTGGATATTGTCCGCACGTGCTACTACGGCACCATCCCTGTGAATAAGATCGGTTACAATCCGGCGAAGCAGAAGGTGTTCTACGATTTCCTCGGTGACCAGTGCGGCTACGAAATGGATATTACGGAAATTGACTTCCGTAAGGAACCCAATGCGCTTCCCGATGCGAAGTGGGTGAATGCCAATCTTGCCTCTGAAATGACCTATTTCGCCTCCCAGCCGGGCGTCTATGACGTGGCTGTGTTGGTGGCTGGCGATGCTGACTATGTGCCTGTTTTGAAGCGTATCCGTCGCATGGGCAAGCGTGTCCAGTTGGTGGCGATGAACGCGGTTCGCGGCCATGCCATCTCTTCGAAGACCTTGATCACGGCAACCTCTTGCTTTGACTTCCCGCACATCTTCATGGATGAACACGCCAACGAATTCCGTTTGCAGCGTGAAATGCAGAAGCGTGCTTGCATGAACTGCGGCCAGGAAGAAGAAACCACCTGGGGCGGTGAAGAATTCTATTGCGCTGTCTGCCGTGCTAAGCGTGCTCGTAAGGTGCGCACCTGCGACAACTGCGGTAAGGAAGAAGAAACCACTTGGGATAAGGACTTCTTCTATTGCTCTGACTGCCGCGCCCACTACCGCGCAGCAGGTGGTGAAACCGCTCGCGAAGAAACGCCGCCTGAAAAGAAGACCATGCGCGCCACCTTGACGCCGACCGTGGAATAAAGGCAAGCGTTATTCATCAAAAAAAGATGCGTCTTCGGGCGCATCTTTTTTTGTCTCTCGTGCTCAAAAGTGACCTCGATTTAAGGGGGTAGGGGCGCATCAAAAAGGGGCGCGAAATGACGCAGTTTATTCGCTTCAAATCAGATTTTTATTTCTCCTCAAAAAAAATGCATTTTTTTATTGTCAAAAAGGAAAGCGTTTTTGCGTTTCATCTGCTTGTATAACCCATTCATTTATCAATAGTTTCTGCTAAAAAAGCAAATGCGTTTCAATGAAAAAGAAGCCGTGCATTTTTTACCTCGTTTGCCTTAATGGTCATAGTGTGTTATGATTTGCGTTCTTTTAGGGCGTAAAAGCGTTCGTTTTTGGATTGTTTTTTTGTTCCAAACAGGAGTGAGTTCCGAACGATGGAAATCCTACGTTTTGAGAATGTCACCAAGCGGTATGGCGACAACACCGTATTGGATAATGTTACCCTTTCGATTGGCGCGGGAGAGGTCTTCTCCCTGCTCGGCCCGAGTGGTTGTGGAAAAACAACGCTGTTGCGTATTTGTGGTGGCTTTGAAAAGCCTGACTCAGGCCGTGTCATCTTGGACGGCGTGGATATTACCGATTTGCCACCCAACCGCCGTGAAGTGCGCACCGTCTTCCAGAACTATGCACTCTTTCCTCATATGACCGTTTGGGAAAACATCGCTTTTGGCTTGAAGGCAAGCGGTGTGGATCCCACGAAGATTGCCAAGGAAGTGCCGAAATATCTCGATTTGGTGCAGTTGGCGGGTTTTGAAAACCGCAAACCGGGTCAACTTTCCGGTGGTCAGCGTCAGCGTGTGGCTATCGCGCGTGCATTGATTAACCGTCCCAAGGTCTTGCTTTTGGACGAACCCCTTGCCGCACTCGACTTGAAACTCCGTCAGCGCATGTTGATTGAATTGGATCGCTTGCACGATGACGTGGGTATTACCTTCCTCTTTGTGACCCATGACCAACAGGAAGCCATGAGTATCAGCGACCATATCGCCGTGCTCCGTGGTGGCCATGTCGAACAGATTGGTACGCCGCCTGAATTGTATGAAGCGCCCAAGACCAGTTTTGTGGCCGCCTTCATCGGCGATACCAACTTCTTCACAGGTGTGGTGCGTAAGACTGAAGGCGATTACTGCGACTTGGAAATTGAAGATTTCCCGACCTTGCGTCTCTACAATGACAAGAAGGTGCACGTCGGCGGTAGCGTTCACATCAGCATCCGTCCGGAGAAGTTCATGATCTCTCACGAACGTCCCGAACAGGTGAATCCGCGTACAAACCTCTTGCAGGGCGTGGTGGAGGATGTGATTTACCTCGGTGCACACACGCGTTACTGGGTGCGCGTCAATGATTGGCGTGTCGCAGTCGTGAAGCAGCACTACGGTTATGCGCTCGATGAACGTCGCATTACTTGGGGCGATAACGTTTGGTTGCGCTTCGAAGCGGACAACGCTTACATGTTGGATCGCTACGCCGAAGCTGACGAAAACTTGCTCTCCTTGCCTGATACTGAAGAGTCTTCCGTTGATGCCCTTGAGGCGGCTGCGTCTGAAAGTAATGCCATGCAAGAGGCAATGACTGCGCAAACCACCTCGGCGCAACAGTAAGTGAAGGTGCAGAACCATGTTCTTCAAAAAAGCGTCCAACTTTTTTGTCGGCTTGCCAACCTTTGTTTGGCTGTTGCTTTTTTACGCGTTGCCCGTTTTAATCGTCTTCTTCTTGGCGTTTAAGCCCGTGGACTCCGCTGGTGGCATTGCCTCTGGCTGGACCTTGGCCACGCTCAAGGAGTTGGGGAACCCCAATTACCCCGCGATTATTTGGCGAACCTTCTGGTTGGGCATCGTCTCTACCGTGGTGTGCATTGCCGTTGCGATCCCGATTAGTTACTACCTGTCGCGCATGTCGTCGCAGTTGCGTAACGTCTTCTTGATGCTCATCATCGTTCCCTTCTGGACGAACTTCTTGATTCGCATCTACGCATGGCGCGTCTTTTTGCACTCCGATGGTATCTTCAAGCACCTCTTGATGTTGGTGGGATTGGCTGACGAATCGACCGTGTTGCTCTACAACCAGTGGGCCGTCTTGACGGTGATGATTTACACCTACATTCCCTTTGCCGTGTTACCGATCTATGCCGTGGCTGAAAAGTTCGACTTCTCGCTCTTGGATGCCGCAAAGGACTTGGGCGCGGGTTCCTTCCACGCCTTCCGTCGCGTCTTCTTGCCCGGTATTTCCAAGGGTGTGTGGACGGCCGTGATGGTGGTCTTGATTCCCGCCTTCGGTGCTTACTTGATCCCTGACTTGGTGGGTGGTCCGACGAGTGAATTGGTGGGTGACAAGATTGCCCAACGTGTCTTCGTAGACCGTAATTTGCCGCACGCGAGTGCTCTTTCGGCACTCTTGATGTTGGCGGTCTTCTTGCCGCTCGTGGGCACTGTTTGGATTCGCAAGTTGAAAAGCCGTAAGGCAGAATTGGAGAACGCCTAATGCGCGGATGTAATCGCCGGAGCCGCTTTCCTTTTTGCATCACGCTCCTCACCCTGATTTTCCTCTACACACCGTTGATTTTGGTCGCTGTTGCCTCCTTTAATGCGAGTAAGTACGGCGGCGCGTGGACGGGTTTCTCCCTCAAGTGGTACGAACGCTTGTTTCAAGATCGCGCCATTTGGGAAGCCTTGGTTAATACCCTGATTATTGCCTTGATTGCTACCGTGTGTGCCACGATTCTGGGCACCTTGGCAGCCTTGGCCTTGCATCGTAGCAAGAGCCGTTTCAAAGGCATCTACTCGGCCTTGGTGCACACACCGCTCGTGGTGCCAGATATCTTGCAGGGTATTGGCTTACTCTTGCTCTTCGTCACCGTGCTCTCGACCTTTGGCGAATGGATTAAGCGCCATTTTGGCATTGAATGCGGTCTGGGCATGACCACAATCGTGATTGCGCACATCACCTTCTGCTTGAGTTACGTGACCATGGTGGTCTTGGGACGCTTGCAGGAGTTTGACCGTTCGATGATTGAAGCGGCGCAAGACCTTGGAGCAGGGGGCCTTTACACCTTCTTCCGTGTGACCTTGCCGATTATTTCGCCGGGTATCATCGCTGGTGCCCTCTTTGCCTTTACACTTTCCATTGACGATTTTGTGATTACCTTTTTCGTCAAGGGTGCGGGTGATACGACCTTGCCGATCTACATTCAGAGCGCCATGCGTCGCGGCACCCCTGCTGTCATCAATGCGTTGTCGGTAATCTTCCTTGTCATGACCTTTATCTTGGTCTTTATTACCCAACGCCTTCTCACAGATAAAAAGGATACGAAAAAATGAAGAAACATTCGTTCTTGAGTCGCCTGGTCTTCGCATTGCCCGTCTTGTCCCTCTTGGGCTTGACCGCTTGTGGCGAACCCAAGGAAACCTTGCGCATCTACAACTGGGGTGACTACATCTCCGAAGAGGTCTTGCGCCAGTTCGAGAAAGAGTTCAACTGCAATGTCCAGATTGACGTCTTTGACTCCAACGAAGCGATGTACGCCAAGTTGAAGGCTGGCGCCAGCGGTTACGACATCTTGGTGCCCTCGTCCTACATGGCCAAGTTGATGCAGTCTCAGGATATGCTCTCGCCGATCGATTTGGAACAGTTGCCCAACGTGAAGACGTACTTTGACCGTTCCTACGCGACGCTCTCCTTGGACCCCGAGTTGGCCTATTCGGTGCCGTACTTCGTGAGTTTCACTGGTATTGGTTACGAAACCACCCGCATCACCGACTTTAAGCCGACCTGGCACATGTTCGAACGTGAAGACATTCATCGCCGTTGCTCGCTCTTGAACGACCAGCGCGAAGTGATGGGTTGCGCCTTGCGTACCCTCGGTCACGATGTGAACTCCACCAATCCTGACCACATTGAAGCCGCCGTTGCCTTGGTGAAGAACTGGAAGCAGAACATCGCGAAGTTCGAAGTGGATGATGCGAAGCGTGCATTGGCTTCGGGCGAATTCTTCTTGATTCAGACCTACAACGGCGACATGCTTCAGGTCTCGATGGAAAAGCCCACCGTGGCCTTCGTGATTCCGGAAGAGGGTTCGACCGTGACCTTCGATAACTTCGTGATTCACAAAAATAGCGCGAACCCCACCTTGGCCCACGCCTTCATCAACTTCATGTATCGCCCCGAAGTCTCTGCGGCAAACATGGATGAGATTATGTACGTGGCTCCCCACACGGAAGCTGTGAACTTGGTGGATGAAAAGTTGCGCACCAATCCCGCCTTCAACATCCCCGAGGCCGAACGTGCTCGTTGCTCGCCCTTGCGTGACTTGGGTGAAGAAAACATCCGTTACATCAAGGCTTGGGACCGCATCCGCGCAGAATAAGCGCCCAACCCCTAAAAGAAAAAGCGCCTTGCCAATCGGCAGGGCGCTTTTTTATTGTTTTGGGCTAATGATTAGGCCTCAGCGAAATCACCCTTGCCAACACCGCAGGTCGGGCAAACCCAATCTTCGGGCAGTTGTTCGAACGGGATACCGTCGTTTTCTTCAGGGTCATAAACATAGCCGCAAACTTGGCAAACGTAGGTCATGGTCTCACTCCTTTTGGGTTGTTTGAATACTGTAATAATATCAAATCATCTTTTTTGTGTCTAGAGAAAATCGTATTTTGTTAAAAATAATTACGCCGACAAAACGTCATAGATGAGGTGACGCGGCGCGCACGCCTCGGTACTGAGGGTAATTGCCTCCTTGACCAACGCGGTTGCCGCCGTCAAACGATCTGCATCATTGGCGTGTAAGACGCAGAGCGGTTGGCCCTTCGTGACCGTTTCGCCCTGCTGGAGGAGTTCGTCAATGCCTGCCGCCAAGTCCGGCGTTTCCGTTACCGCCACGCGACCTGCGCCGAGGGTGAGCGCGGCCTTGCCAATGCGTTCGGCATCCACCGACTGAATGACGCCATCGCTTTCGGCCAAGATCGGCACTTGGAGTTCGGCGGTGGGCAACGGTTTTGTGAGGTCGCCACCCTGTGCTTGGCACATCGCTAAGAAGGTCTCCATCGCCTTGCCCGAGTCCAATGTCTCTTGCGCCAAGGCTTCTGCCGCTTCAAGGGTTTCGCAAAGCCCCGAGAGATGCGCCATGTGTGCCGCTTCGGCGAGGGTGAGGTGGCGAACGTCTGCAGGGCCTTCACCCGAGAGGATGGCCATCGATTCGCGAATCTCTAAGGCATTGCCAATGGCGCGCCCGAGGGGTTGGTTCATGTCGGTGATTAGTGCGCGACACTTGCGGCCCAACCGTAGACCTGTTTGAATGAGGTGATGCGCCAAATCGCAAGCCTGCGCTTGCGTCTTCATAAAGGCACCACTGCCGAATTTAACGTCAAACAAGAGCGCGTCCGCCCCCTCGGCCAACTTTTTACTCATAATGGAAGCTGTAATCAAGGGGATGCTCGGCACCGTGCCCGTCACATCACGCAAGGCGTAGAGACGACGATCGGCAGGCGCAAGCGTGTTCGTCTGGCCAATCATGCAGCAGCCCAAGCGTTCGGTCAGCGCCTTAAACGTGTCGATGGAGAGGCGAACGTTAAAGCCGGGGATACTCTCCAGTTTATCCAACGTGCCGCCCGTGATTCCGAGCCCGCGCCCCGAAATCATCGGCACCGCCATTCCCATCGCGGCACACAACGGGGCGAGGGGAATGGAAATCTTGTCGCCAATCCCGCCCGTGGAATGCTTGTCCACGGTTGGGCGATCAAGATTAAAGTGGATCGTCTCACCCGAATGCAACATTGCATCGGTCAAAATGGCAATCTCCTCATCCGTCATCCCGTTGAGATAAACCGCCATCAACCAAGCCGAAATCTGATAATCCGGAAGCGAACCCGAGGTAATCCCGCGAACCCAATCCTCGAGATCCGCCCGCTGATGCACCTTTCCATCCCGCTTCTCTTCAATAAACCACTGTGGAATCATACCAACCACTCCTCTCACGTTGCTACACTGAGTATACCAAAAAATAGTAGACAACATGATTAAAACCACGGAAAATGCGGAAAAGAGCTTCGCAGGACTGCCAGAATGGGAAAACACTACAAACACTAGGCGATGCATTGCGCTTTTCGTAACACTAGGGCTTCGCCCACGAAAAGCCAATGCATCGTGCTAAGCACGTGGGGACACGCGCTTCCGTGGGTACAAATTCACGGAAGTAGTATAAGCGTTTTGCTATTAAGCGTTCGTTA
>JAFYMU010000018.1 GCA_017548245.1 Kiritimatiellia bacterium
CATGTGGTCTTGATTGCGGGTCCGAGTTCGGCTGGTAAGACGACCTCTGCGATGCGGTTGTGCACCCATTTGCGGGTGAATGGCCTTGTGCCCACGTTGATCTCGACCGATAACTACTTTGTAGGCGATGCGCGCAATCCGCGTGATGAGCACGGTAACCTGGATTACGAACATCTTGATGCTGTGGATCGCGAACGCTTAAACGCGGACATCAATCGTCTCTTGAAGGGTGAAACCATTCCCTTGCGAAAGTTTGACTTCTTCAAACACGAGGGATATGACTCCAGCGAAACGCTTCAGTTGGATGCCCAACGTGGGGTTTTGGTGATTGAGGGCATTCATTCGCTCAATCCTGATCTCACCCCTGCGATTCCCAAAGAAGAAAAGTTTTTGATCTATGTCAACGTGTTGACGCAGATTGCGATTGACAGCAACAATCGTATCTCCACCATTGACAACCGTTTGTTGCGCCGTATGGTGCGCGATGGGCAATTCCGTGGCCGCAGCCCCAGAGAGACGTTGCGCTTGTGGCCGAGCGTTCGCGCGGGTGAGGAGAAGTGGATTTTCCCCTTCCAACATTATGCAGACGCGGTGTTCAATACTGCATTGGACTATGAAATCGCCGTCTTGAAGACCTTGGCCTCCCCGTTGTTGAACCAGATTAAGCCCTCGCATCCCGAATTTGTCATTGCACGTCGCCTCTCTTGCTTTTTGCAGAATTTTGCATCCTTGCCGATGGCAGATGTGCCCACCAACTCAATTTTGCGCGAATATTTAGGCGAAAGTCGTTTGCGTTATCAGTAATTTCATTCAATTCAAGGAGTATTTATGAGCCATCCCTTAATTGGACGCCTCGTTGCGGGTGAAGAAAGTGCAGTCTTAAAAGCCTACGAAGCTTTTGCGGTGCAACCTGTAACCGAAACGCGTTTGACCGATAATCCGGAACCCTTCGGTTGTTATGAAACGACCCTTGCAGGGACTGAAAGTGCTGAAGGCGTGGGTACGTTTGAACGTCGTCGCAATGCGTTGCTTCAGATTGGCCCCTCCACGGTGCCCGGTTGGTGGATTCATCGCACCGATTTGAAGGAACAGTTAGACGTCAAGGTCTCCGTTCGCAACGTGTGGACAAGCGCCCGTAATATCGTGTTGCGTGCCGGTTCGCCGCACAACTACTTGCGTATGGTGGAACACATTATCGCGTTGCGCCTGGGCTTGGGCGTTGATAATGTGCGTTTGTCGATTGCTGGCGGTGATCCGCCCTTGTTCGATCGCTCGAGCTTGGATTTGGTGGAAGCCATCCAAAAGGCCAAGATTGTTTCGACCGGTCGCCCGGCACGTTATGTGACGGTGAAAGAACCGGTGACCATTGGCGGTACGCGTGGTGACTTTGTGACGCTCTTGCCTGCTGAAAAGGGTGATAAGCGTTTGCACCTCGATGTGGCCATTGCGTGGAACACGGTGATTGGTCAGCAGCGTATCAATGTGGACCTTACGCCTGAAACCTTTATCTATGGCGCAGGTGCTCGCACGAATGCTACGCAGACGCAGTATATCTTCTCCAAGACGATTGGTAAGTTGTTCGCAGACGTCCGCAATATGGGTTACACCAAGGATAACATCTTAATCCATGGTCCGAAGGGCTTTGTGACTACGCCGCGTCCCGAATTTGACTTGGGCAATGGTAATAGCAGCGAACCCGTCTGGCACCGCACGATGTTGGACCTCGTGGCCGCAATCGCGTTGGTGGACCGTGGCCGCTTCATTGGTACGGTGAAATCCTATCGCGCAGGTCATACATTGGACGTTCGTTTGATGACCTTGCTCTATATGCTTGATTTGCTTGAGATTGTTGAATAAACAGGAGGTTGAAATGGCACAAAAGACTGTACTTTGGTGGGGCCGTTTTGGCGCAAACTACTCTCGTAACCGTGTTTACATCTCGCTTTTTAAGGAATTAGGCTGGGATGTCCAGTTCTTTAACGTCAAGTACTGTTGCGCACTTGGCGACCTTGAATATGTCTTCCGTGGTCCCAAAAACGTGAAGCCCGACTTGGTGTGGGTGCCTGTGGCGCGTCAACGCGATGCCATGGCTGCTTGCCGTTGGGCCCATCGTCGTGGCATCCCCGTGGCCTTTGACCCCATGATCTCTGCGTGGGACAAAAAGGTTCTTGAACAGATGAAGTGGAAGGCTTCGGAAGGCCGCGCCAAGCGTTTGTTGAAGTGGGAAACCAAGCTCTTCAATGAAGTGGATTGGATGCTCTGCGATACCTCTTGCCACGCGGACTTCTTCCACGAACACATGAAGGTGCCGCGTGAAAAGTTGCGCGTGCTCTTCACGGGTACGGATGAAACCGTCTTTAAGCCTGCCGCCGAAGGCGAAGATCCGCCGCATGATCCGAAGGCGCCGTTGCGCATTCTCTATCATGGAGCCTACTTGCCCTTGCACGGCACGGAATACATCGTTGAAGCCGCTCGCCGAACCCAGCACTTGAACATCCATTGGGATTTCTTGGGGTGGGGTGCTTACAAGGCCGCTACGGAAGAGAAGGCTAAGGGCATTACCAACATCACCTTCCTTGAAAAGGTGCCCTATGTGGATGTGCCGCGCGTGATTCGTACCGCGGATATCGTCTTAGGTGTCTTTGGTACCACCGAAAAGGCCTCGCGCGTGATTGGTAACAAGGTCTACGAAGCAATGGCCTGCTGCCGTCCGGTGATTAACGAATACTGCACCGGTTATCCGCCTGAAGCTAAGGATTGCCCTGCGATTACCTTTATCCCGCCAGGCGATGCTCAGGCTATCGTGGATGCCGTGACGCCGTGGATTGACAAGCGTGAAGAACTGGTGACGTTGCGCAAAACCGCACGTGACTTCTTCGAACAGCATCTCTCGATGGATGTGATTCGCAAGCAACTCGCGGATATTCTTGCAGAGATGGGTTTCTAATTCACCAAAAGGTCTATGCGTCAAGGTTTCTTTGATAAGTTTATCTCTAAACTTGATCGAATTGATGCGCCCGTAGCATCGGCTCACATCGCCACGCTCGCTAAAGAGCGTGGCTTTCTAGAGACATTGTTCCAATCGATTAACGAAGGCATTCTCGTCTTAGGGGACGAGATGCGTTTGCTTTATGCCAACGCCGCCGCAGAACGTTTCATTGGCTTTACCGCAGAGAAAGAGCGGGGCCATTCAATGAAACGTTACTTGCGCGATTGGGGCATTGAGACCTTGTTACGTCAACAGTTCGGCGATTGGAAGCGTGTGGAGACGCGCGAGGTCGAGGTCTCGTATCCCGAACAACGCGTGATCTCCTTCTATGCCCGCCCGGTGGAGTTCGAGGATCGCACCGAACTGCTCTTGATGTTGCGCGATATTACCCGCGAACGTCGTGCAGAGGAGGATACCTTGGCGGACGAACGCATTGGCGCCGTCAAGACCTTGGTGGCTGGGGTGGCTCATGAAATTGGGAATCCGCTCAATGCGTTGACCATCCATTTGCAACTCTTAACGCGTGAATTGTCCAAGGTGACTGACCCGCGTTGCCAAGAAAACTTGCGTGAGTTGACGGAGATCGCCTCTCAGGAGGTGACCCGTTTGGATGGTATTATCCGCCGTTTCTTAACCGCCTTGCGTCCCACCAAACCCAATTTGGTGCGTGGCAATCTGCGCGATGTCTTGGACACCACCCTCAAACTCCTTACGCCTGATCTTACCCAACGGGATGTCTTGCTCAAGTGTACCGCCCCAGACACGATTCCCGATGTCTTCTTAGATACCCAACAAATGGAGCAGGTCTTCTTTAACTTGCTCAAAAATGCAATGGATGCGATTCCGAATCGCGGGAAGATTGGCGTTACCGTAACGGTAGATGACACGAGCGTAGCGGTCTCTATTTTGGATAATGGGTCGGGCATTCCCGAGTCCTTGTTGGGACGTATCTTTGATCCCTATGTGACGACGAAGACCAAGGGAAGCGGTTTGGGCTTGATGGTGGTGCGCCGTATTGTGCAAGCCCATGGTGGCGCAATTGAATGTGCAAGCCATGAGGGCGAGGGGACCTGCTTCACGGTTCGCCTCCCGCGTGCCGAACGCCATGTGCGAACCCTTGGCAATGGTTCACCAAGCGAGGTATCATGAGTACAATTCTTGTGGTAGACGATGATAAGGCGACACGCGATGGTGTGGCGCGCACGCTTCGTTCCGATTATTCTGTTCTCACGGCTGCTGACGCCGATGCCGCAATGGCAGCCTTAAATGTGAATGCGGTTGACCTGGTGCTCACCGATTTGCGCATGCCTGGACGCGACGGCTTGTCCTTGTTGCGTGATATTATTGCCGCATATCCCAGTATTCCAGTGATTTTACTCTCAGCATACGGTTCGGTCGAAAGTGCCGTGGAGGCGATGAAGGATGGCGCTTACGACTTCCTGACCAAGCCCATCAACTTGGATCATTTGGAACTCGTGGTCCATCGCGCGCTCAAGCACAAACATCTCGAACGTCAAAACGCAACCTTGCGCACGCAACTCGCAGGTGAAACGGCGCTTGGCCGTATGTTGGGCACCTCAGAGGCGATGCAACGCGTTCGCGAACGCATTCGCCAAGCCGCTCCAACACCTGCTACGGTGTTAATCCAGGGGCCGAGTGGAACGGGTAAAGAGTTAGTCGCGCGCGCCATTCATGCCTTAAGTGCTCGCGCAAATGCACCCTTTGTGGCGGTTCACTGTGCCGCCCTTGCGCCATCGTTGTTGGAAAGCGAACTCTTTGGCCACGTGAAGGGCGCCTTTACCGGGGCGAATGAAAACCGTAAAGGCCGTTTTGAATTGGCCAATGGCGG
>JAFYMU010000224.1 GCA_017548245.1 Kiritimatiellia bacterium
GGCATGACCGGCCCCTTGCATTCGGTCATTGGCCGCCAGATTGAACCCGTGCTGAAGAAGTTCACAACGGGCATCCCGGCGCGCTTTGAAGTCGCCTCGGGGGCCACCAAACTCGAAGGTGCCATCGTGGACTTGCCACGTGGTAGCCGTTTCCCCACCTCCATCACCGCCGTTCGTTACACCTTCAATGACTAAACCGTTGCCAATGTGGGCGCTTGACGTGATGATGGCCTGTGCGCGCAGCGCAGGCCATAAAGCGTTTATGGCGCACATTGAAGCGCAACAGAACGAACAACTCTTTCAGGCCGTCGGCGATGAGGTGTGGTACGCCCACTTCGTCCCCTTCCAACGCGCCCGAACCCGTGACTTGACCCTGCCCGCGACGTGGACACCCGTTGACGAAGCAACCATTCACCAACTCTTTGATGCCGACGGGATGGGGTTAGCGCGTGTCTTCAAGCATTACGAACCCCGCGCAGGGCAAACCGCCATGGCGTTGGAAGTCGCCAAGGCATTGAACGATCGCGTTCACCTCTTAGCTGAAGCCGGCACGGGCGTCGGGAAGAGTTTGGCCTATCTGATTCCCAGTGCATTGTGGGCGTTGCAGAATGATTTGCCGATTGTGCTCTCCACCAACACGCGCAATTTGCAATCCCAATTGCTCAACAAAGACCTGCCCCTCGTCTCCCAATGCATCGCGGCCGTGCATCCCTTGGATCGTCCGCTCAACGCAGTAGTTCTCAAAGGGCGTAGCAACTACCTCTGCCTCAAATATTTTGGCGCCTTCATTGAAGGTGGGTTTGAAAAGCTGACCGACCCCGAAGCACTCCTCTTTGCCGACCTTGTCGCTTGGGCGGCACGGACAACCGATGGCGACTTGGACAGTTTCCGACCCATTCACGCCCGAGGTGACATGGGCTTTATCCGCGGCTTTGGCTGCCATTCGGGTTCGTGCACCGGCAAATCCTGCCGTTTTTACAAACGGTGTTTCTTGCAGAAGGCGCGCCAAGAGGCGTTGGCAGCGGACTTGATTATTGCGAACCATGCCTTGGTTTTGGCCGAACTCGTCAATCCCGGCAAGCTCCTCCTACCCCACGCCCAAATCGTCTTTGACGAAGCACACAATTTGGAACACGCCGCCACCTCGGCACTCTCGGGCGAACTCACCCCCGTGGCGCTTTACGAACTCTGCCAGAAGTTGGCACCCAGCAAGGGACGTGAGGCCGCCAGTCTCTTCCAACAGATCCGCACCGACTTCATTGACAAGGCGATTACCAACGATGCCGAACGCGCCCGCCTCGTGGATATGCTCGCCACCTTACGCAAGTATGGCGTGGAACTCGCGGCCGCAGGCAAGGCCCTCTTCGCGGTACTGGCTCGATTCTTCACGCACACGACGGATAACACGCTGCGATACCGTTCGATCCCCGATGCGACCCAACCCAAGATGGCAAATGGCCAACCGCAATTGCGTCGCGAAATCGCGTTACAGAAGGGCACCTTCCTCGCCGCAGAATCCTTTGTACCCGAGGCCGACATTACGATGTATGCCAACGCCATCACCTCCACCCTCGGCGTGGCCCATCAGTTGTTGGAACGCTTCCAGGGCGAAGTGGTGCGTTATGCTCCACCCAATGGCGATGCCAACCCCTACGATGACATCTTGGCGTTGATGAAGAATACGAGCGACGAGCTCACCTGTTTTGGTACGATGCTTGATGGGCTGCTGCGCGGTGACGAACCCGGCCGCGTCTATTGGATGACCCGTATGGCACCCGAAGACCACGCCGTTGTCTTGACTGCCGCGCCGCTCGACATCGCCCCACAACTCAACAAGCTTTTGTACGAACACAAGGAGAGCATCATCTTCTCCTCGGCCACGTTGCGCACGCACAAGGACTTTGGTTACATTCGCAATCGTCTGGGGTTAAACCTCGTCTCTGAAACGACCAACATCCGCGAATTTATCGCTGAGAGTCCTTTTGACTATCCGCAGCAATGTTGCGTCGCAGTGGCGGACTTCCTGCCCGAGATTACCAACTTGAAGGAGTACGAACTCCACCTCTCGCGGTTGATGTACAAACTCTTCACGACCGCCAAGGGACGTTGTTTGGCCCTCTTCACCTCCTACGAGATGCTCAAAGCCTGTGCCGAACGTCTCGAGCCCCATCTCAAAGCCTGTGGCATTGACCTCCTCGCCCAATCCTCCGCGATGAGTCGCGATATGATGACCGAGGCCTTTCGCGAACAAAAACGCCCCACGGTTCTGCTCGGCACGCAGAGTTTTTGGGAAGGCGTGGATGTGATTGGCGATGCACTCAGTTGCGTGGTGATTGCGCGTCTGCCCTTTGACACGGTGGGCGACCCGCTCTTTAAGGCACGTTGCGAACAGTTGGAGAACGCGGGACGCTCCTCCTTTGCCGAACTCGCCGTGCCGCAAGCAGTGATTAAATTCCGCCAAGGTTTTGGCCGTCTCATTCGCAGTCGCACGGACAAGGGCATGGTGGTGATTGCCGATACGCGCATCCTCCGTAAAAGCTATGGCACCTTCTTTGCCAACGCCTTACCCGTGGGCGTGGAGGCCTTCAACAGTCGTCAAGCCCTTACAACCCGTTTTCAAAAGTTACTCAACCCGTGATTCTCCACACAAAAAGCGCCTCAACCCCGTCTATTTGTGATAGAATACGCCCCATTATATTCACGTCTCCCACTTTTAAGGATGGTTTTTCATGACGTTGCAGGAATTACAACAAGAGCACGCCGCCTCGCTTGCCGCACTTGAGGCCGCACAGTCGATTGAAGCATTGGACGCATTGCGCGTAAAATATCTCGGTAGAAATGGTCTGCTGCCCGCATTGGTGAAGCAGATGAAGGATGTTCCGCCGCAGGATCGCCCCGCCTTTGGTAAGGAATTGGGCGCATGGCGCGGTTCGTTTGAAGCGCAACTCAACGCCAAGGTGGAAGCCCTGCAAGCCAATGAAACCCCTGTCGCAGGTTTTGACGTGTCGCAGCCGGGCCGTTGGCACGCTGAGGGCACCATTCACCCCGTGAGCCGCGTGATTGAAGAAACCGCCGAAATCTTCCACCGCTTGGGCTTCACCGTGGCAGACGGTCCCGATATTGAAACGAAGTTCAACAACTTTACCGCTTTGAATACTGCGCCGCACCATCCGTCGATGGACCCGAGCGACACCTTCTGGTTTGACGTGGAAACGGTGTTGCGCACCCAGACGAGTCCGGTGCAGATTCGCACGATGCTCGACAATCCGCCGCCCGTGCGCATCATCAACCCTGGCCGTTGCTATCGTCGCGACACCACCGATGCCACCCACTCGGCCAACTTCCACCAGATTGAAGGTCTCTACGTCGATGTGAAGCCCGTCTCCTTGGCCGACCTCAAGAGCACCTTGGCTTACTTCGCACGCGAAATGATGGGTCCGGATATCGGCGTGCGTTTCCGTCCGCACTTCTTCCCCTTCACGGAACCGAGCGTGGAAGTAGACTTCACCTGCCACGTCTGTAAGGGCAAGGGTTGCCGCGTTTGCAAGAACTCGGGTTGGATTGAAATCGCTGGCGCCGGCATGGTGGACCCGCGCGTGTACAAACACGTGGGTTATGATCCCGATGCCATCTACGGTTACGCCTTCGGTATGGGTGTCGAACGTATCGCCATGATCAAGTATGGCATTCCGGACATCCGTTTCCTCTACGAAAACGACATCCGCTTCTTGAGTCAGTTGGGTTAAGCGGCCCTCTCAAGGCGCATGGATGCGCAACCGCATGAGGCGTTCCGCAAGATTTGCGCGGAACGCCTTTATCTTTTTAAGGAAGGAGATTTGGAACCATGAACGTTGCTGATTTACTCGCACGCCGTAGCATTCGTAAGTACACGGACGAACCCATCCGCGCCGACCAATTACAGGCCGCGCTTGAAGCCGCAATGGCCGCACCTAGCGCAATGCATTGCGACCCGTGGCGTTTTATCGTGATTGAATCGCAGGCCGACCGTGATCGTTTGGCCGATGCATTACCCTTTGGCCAGATGCTCCGTCATGCACCAATGGGCATCATTGTCTGTGGTGACCTCAATGTCGCACACCGCAATCAGCTCTCCTACCTCTTGCAGGATGTCTCGGCGGCGATTCAGAATCTCTTACTCGCCTTGCACGCACAGGGACTCGGCGCAGTTTGGTTGGGCATTCACCCCAATGATGATCGCGTGGCGGCCGTCAAAGCCTCCTTTGATATTCCCGACCATGTGATTCCGGTGAGCGCGATTGCCTTGGGTCATCCCGCAGAACACCCCGAAGCACGCACCCGTTTCAACGCCAACCACGTTCACTACGGCAAATGGTAAGCACACCTTGGGTTGAAGCACTACTCGCGTGGTATCACCGTGAAAAACGGGAGATGCCGTGGCGCGGCCATCCGAACGCCTATGCCGTTTGGATTAGCGAGATTATGCTTCAGCAGACCCAAGTGGACACGGTGCGCCCCTACTTTCACCGTTTTTTAGAAGCCTTCCCCACCATTGCTGACTTGGCCGCAGCCGCAGATGAACCACTCCTCAAAGCGTGGGAGGGGCTCGGCTACTACACCCGCGTGCGCAACTTGCGTAAGGCCGCGCAACAACTCATGGCCACTGCCGAGGGACAGTTACCGCGAACAGCAGAGGCGCTCAAGCAGTTGCCCGGCATTGGGAGTTACACTGCCGCCGCCATTGCGAGTATCTGTTTTAATGAAGCGGTACCCGTGGTTGATGGTAATGTGGCCCGCGTCTTTGCGCGACGCAATTTACTCACCGATGATTTTAGTAAGGAACCCAATCGCCGTCAGCTCGCAGTCTGGTTGCAACCCTTCATTGAAGCAACCGCCATTCCTGGCGACTTCAATCAAGCAATGATGGAGCTCGGCGCCCTCGTCTGCACACCACGTAACCCCAAGTGCGAGCTCTGCCCGTTGCGTCCAGAATGCCAAGCGGCACAACAAGGTGTGCAGAGCGATTACCCCACGCCGCCCAAACGCAAAGCCTTGCCCGAACGTAAGAGCAAGGTTGTCCTCTTAAAGAATGAGACGGGCGAACTCCTCGTGGCGCGTCATTTGGGCGAACGTCTCTTGGAGGGCTTCTGGGAGTTGCCGCACGTGGATAAACTGCCCTTCAAGCCCAGCGCGCCAAAGGTCTGCGGCACCCATCGTCAAACCTTCTCGCACTTTCGGCAAACCCTCACCTTGGTTAGCGCGAAGTTGCCCAAAAAGATGCCTGAATTGGGCGCAGAATACTGTTGGGTCGCCGACCCTACCACCCTGCCCCTCACCACGGCCACGCGTCAAATCTTGGCCAGTTTGGAGGAAAAAGGCGAACCCCAACGCAAAAAAGCGCGCACAAAGTAAGGTTTTCGTCATTTTCCCCTTTCCTTTTCTTCAAAAAACTTCTATACTAATAGCAATCGAAGGAGTTTACGACTATGGCTTATATCAACCCTCGTTTACG
Organism: Kiritimatiellia bacterium; assembly: GCA_017548245.1. GTDB lineage: Bacteria > Verrucomicrobiota > Kiritimatiellia > RFP12 > DVOR01 > Spyradenecus. Next base: position 5,492 of record JAFYMU010000224.1, read on the forward strand.
CAATCCTGCTGAAGGTGCTGCAGCAACCAAGGCAACCGCTCCGGCCAAGACAGACTGGATTGGTGGCGTGTGTGCAATCATTGCATTCGGTCTCGCCGCCGCAACCACGGCCATCCTCTACATGGAGTGGGACCTCTACACCAACTTCATCGGTCGCTAATGATTCAGCAACCGCGTGTCATTGCAGTACCGTTGTTCTGCGGTATCTGCTTGTTGTTACACGTTCTTATTTCCCCCTTTCTGCGTCTTCCGTTCGCATTTGGAACGGAAGACTTTTTTATTGCCGACGTTCTTAAAGCCTCCCTACCCCTCCAAGTGGCACCGCTCAAGACGGGCGAAGTGTGGCGAACCCTTTCGTATGCGCTCCTGCACGGTTCGTGGATCCACCTCACGCTCAACCTCTTTGGGTTGTGGCTCACAGGCGGCACGCTTGAACGCCAATTTGGTTGGCGCACCACCCTGCGCGTGTTGTTGATGGGATGCGCCGCAGGTGCGGTTGGGTTTGTGGTCTCCCTCCTCCTCGATCCACGCCTCTCCCCCGCCACCACCTGTATCGGCGCCTCGGCGCTCCTTACCGCGTGCATCGGCACCCTCACCACCGCCTTTCCCAAACACCACGTCACCCTCTGGGTCTTCGTACTGCCGATTCGGTTACGAACCCTTTGGCTCGCGCCCACAATGTTTCTTATCCTCGCCGCCGAATCTCTCTTTCCCCTCTTTGGCACAGCCTACGGCGCGCACCTTGGCGGTTGGCTCGCAGGACTCCTTGCGGGCAGCCTTTTACGTTCGCAAACCAACCCCTAACGCCATTCTTTACTTGCCCTACAACGGGCTTTTTTGTTATAGTGTCCCTTATTCACGTGCGATTGTAGCTCAATTGGATAGAGCGTTGGCCTCCGAAGCCAAAGGTTACGAGTTCGACCCTCGTCTTTCGCACCATTTTTGTTTCTTGGAGCGGTTATGGCAAAAGATCTCAAGGCAGCCTATAAGACCGTAATGGACGATCACTTTACTCCTCAGATGGAAATTTCGTTCATTGACGGTGACAAGCGTCAATCTCTCGTTTACGAAAAGGTCGCTTGGACCATTGATGGAGTTCACAAGGGTTTGCGTTACGGCGAAAACCCCGGCCAGGAAGCCGCAATGTACCGTTTGGTCAACGGCAACTTGGTGTTGGGCGACGTGACCACGATTCAGCCGGGCCGCGCCCTCGTTTCCGACGCAGAATTGTTGCAGTTCGGCAAGCACCCGGGCAAAATTAACTTGACCGACGCTGACAACGCCCTCAACATTCTCCGCTTCCTCATGGACACGCCTTGCGCGGTCATCGTGAAGCACAACAACCCCTGCGGCGTCGCAAAGGGTTCCACCATCGCAGAAGCCTACGATCGCGCCAACAAGGCCGACATGCTCGCAGCCTTCGGTGGTTGTATCGCCCTCAACCGCACCTGTAACCACGAAACCGCTGAGTTGATTACCCGCAACTACGCTGAAGTGGTTCTCGCCCCTGACTTTACCGAAGACGCACTCGCCCTCTTCTCCACGAAGAAGAACCTCCGCGTGATGCGTATTGGCGCCATCGAACGCCTCAGCACCTATGCGACCGAACGTTTTGTCGACTTCAAGAGCATGATGGACGGCGGCATTATCGCCCAGTGGAGCTACTTGCCTGAAGCACGCACCCCTGAAGGTCTCTTCATTCACCCGGAAGTCACCGACAAGGATGGCAACATCCACCGCATTGAACGTGCACCGACGCCCCGTGAATTGGACGACATGATCTTCGGTTGGCTCGTGGAAAGCGGTATCACCTCTAACTCCGTCATCTTCGTGAAGGACGGCTGCACGGTGGGTATCGGTACGGGCGAACAGGATCGCGTGGGCGTGGCAGAAATCGCCCGTGACAAGGCTTATCGCAAGACCGCAGACCGCTTTGCGCGTGAAACCTACGGCAAGCCCTACAATGAATTGACCGACGTTGCCCAGCGTTCCGCTTGCGACCGTATCGCTCAGGAATTGCGTGGCGGCTTGATTGGCTCCTGCATGGTCTCCGACGCCTTCTTCCCCTTCCGCGATGGCCCGTTGGTCGGCATCCGCGAAGGTATCGCAGCCATCATCCAGCCTGGCGGCGCAATCCGCGACTGGGATGTCATTGACTGCTGTAACGAACACCGCGTGGGCATGGTCTTCACCGGCCAGCGCAGCTTCCGTCACTAATCCCCAATCGTTTTGAAGCCGTGAACACGCTCAAATCGTTGTTCCTTCTTCCGTTATGCGGCCTGTTTTTCACAGGCTGCGTAGCGACGATGGACAGTTATCGCAGCGAAGAGGCGGTAACGCTTCAAACGGAAGTCCGTAGCACACAATCCCTCGACATTCCAGTTCGCTTCTTTGATGAAGACCTGCCCAGCCGTTATCAATACAAAGGGCTCGGCATCATCAACGACCAGGAAACCTTCCTCAAACTCTGGAATAGTTACGCCAAGGAGGCTACCGCGTTGCCTCCTTCGGTGGACTTTAGGGATTATGTGCTCATCTTCGTTTACGATCCCAACTACTACAATCACGTTGAGATCGTCGGCCTCAATGTGTGGCAAGGCATCGCCAACCCCATCATTCGCAAGACCGATTGGAAGTTGAGCATTGGTGGCAACCCGACGATGCGCAAGATTCGCGAAGCCGAGGGTGCCATTCTGCCCGAGCCCAAGGTCAACGTTGCCTTTCAGCAAGTGCCTCGCCATCGCCGCAATCGTAGCGGTGTCACCGCGTTGCTCGTGGAAGGCAATGCCGACGAACCCGGCAAGAGCCGCGTAATCCCCATTCCGGACGCGCCTTAAACCCAATCCTTTCCCCTATGCCCCACCGTCAGCTCTCCTTTAAAGAAGCCTGCGCCCGTTTACGCATTCCTGAGCAAACGCTCCGCGATGCCGTGAAATATGGCGAGGTTCCCTGCCGCAAACAAGGCACTGAAGCCGTTTTTAAGGCCTCCGAACTGGACGCGTGGGCATCGGCTCGCATCCTCGCGTTGAGCCCCAAGGCGCTCCTGCCCGAACACACCGCCTCGACGCGCATGGATGTGAAAGAGGTCAAGGATGACATCCTCTTGCCGCATCTGCTCAAGGTTGAATACATCGACCTCGACTTCCGCGCCAAAACACGCAAGAGTGTGATTCGCGACCTCGTGGATGCCGCCGACGAAAAGGGCCTCCTCTGCGATCCCGCGGACCTGCTCAACCAGTTGGAAGAACGTGAAGCCGTCTCCTCCACAGCCCTCCCCGGTGGCATTGCGATTCCGCACCCCCACCATCCCGACCCCTACTTGATCATGGAGCCGTTCATGCTCATTGCACGCGCCCGCAAACCCATTTGGTTCGGCGCCGAAGACGACTCCCCTACCGATCTCTTCTTCTTGCTCTGCTGTGGCGAAAATATGAGCCACTTGCACGTTCTGGCCCGCCTCTGCATGATGGTGCGCGACACCACCATTCTGGAAACCCTCCGTGCCGCAGAAACGCCCGAAGCCGTTGCCGACGCCCTCTTCGCTGCCGAACGCGAAGTGCTCGCCAAATTGCGTTAACCCCGCCTCTTCTTTCAACACCCTCCAACCCAGGATTCGCCATGGCAGAAATTACATTGGAAATCCACGGCAAACTCACCCCGCCGCTCACCAAAAAGCGTCTGACCATTGCCGCACAAGCCTGCGCGAACGCTGCCGAACGTTGGAGCAAATGCGACACTCCTTGGCAAGAGGTCACCATTCACCTCGTCCATGACCGCCTCAGCGCAGAGGTCAACGATGCCATCCTCGGCCACACCGGCCCCACCGATGTCATTACCCAACGCTACGAACCCTTCCCTGGCGAAGATTCTGGCCTCATTGGCGAGCTCTACGTCAATCTTGACGAAGCCCAACGCATGGCCGACAAACTCAAGACGACCACCTTCGAAGAAGAGGTCGTCCTCTACATCGCCCACGGTTGCGACCACCTCACCGACGCCGACGATGCCACTCCTGAAGAACGCCGTGCCATGCGCCGCCGCGACCTCCGTTGGATGCACGCTGCCCTCCGCCAAGCTGATCGCGCCTAAGACCTGCGGGAGCTCGTATCGGCCCACGTTCCCATAAAAGCAATGAAAGAGATGCGCCCGAGTGCGTAGCACTGGATGGGTCACTCCTATGGGCCTTTACCCCACACTTTAAAACATACAAAAACGGCGAAAGAGGTTCGCGAAGACTGTTCCGTGGTTCCAACTCAGTTTTCCGTGGTTTCCCAAAAGAACACTTCAACACATGATTACAAGACAAAAACGCCGTGTATTTTTACTCACCTGCCTTTTGAGCGCAATCCCCTTTGTGGTCGTAAGCGGGTTATACACCGACGTTTTGGTTATTAACCGAATGCTCCTCGCCTATGCAACGGCAGTATTCGCACGACTTGGTTTTCGTTTCCTATTAACCCCACATCAAAAGGCGCCCGTAATCGCCACTGCAAGCCTAATGTTGATAAGCGCAATCCTCTGCGCAGGAATCGTAGCATGGCGCGCAGAACATTGGGCGCTCTGCAGTTGCGGCCATCCCATCGATGACATCATTCCGGCCCGCTTTTATCTCCGCCCAATCCTCTCAGCCCTTTTCTTAATCCTAACCTCTTATTGCGCCGAATACAGCGCCCTCCGAGGCAAATACAACGCGATCACCACGCTCTCTTTCTACATCGCCTGCGCAATCATGGCCTACACCGCATTACCCCTCGCCGACGTCTAAGCACAACAGCCCCTGAAGAGGGACCTACACCGAGTTCTGCTAACAGATTTCAAAGTTCACGGAACACAAGAGGATATGCGTCCGAGCCTAAAGGGTTGGGAAATACACAGCAAAACACTCACGAATATTGACCACACACATCTCGCCTTGAACCGTGATCGCAATTAAGGAAGAGTGTAAGA
>JAFYMU010000225.1 GCA_017548245.1 Kiritimatiellia bacterium
CCCCCCTCATCCAAGAGACCATCCTGTAAGCCTGAATAGCCCGTCAAGGCAAAGACCGGCGATGAGAAAGGTCTCCACACGTTCGCCAACTGGATGCATGAGCCCCGCCTTCACTCCTTTAAAAACAAACCGCTAAACGCGTAACGCTGTGAAACATACCAACGAGCACACCTGACATGTATAAACAGACGCCCTACAATGCGGCGAATCGCAAAGCCTTGAGGTTTCGCCATCTCCAACACCATCTTTAATAGCCGCGGCTAAGAAACTACCAAACGCGTAGCCCTGCAGAACGCGCCAACTAAAGTTTCCACCACTTGCTGACACCCCTGAGACGTGCGAACGAGCGCACCTGAAATGCGGGGAACCGTTTGATCATGTTACGCGTGCAACCGTAAACCATGCTACACGTTTGACCATTTGTAGGTGACCTCAACACAAGGGGCAAAAAACAAAAACGGCACCTCTCTGCAGAAGCACCGTCTTTGTTATCGTTGTGGGAGGGGTTAGCGGCAGCAGAAGTAGAGCACGCCAGCAACCACAGCCGAACCAATCACGCCGGAGACGTTCGGGCCCATTGCGTGCATCAACAAGAAGTTCGTCGGATCACATTCCAAACCAACCTTGTTGGAGACGCGAGCAGCCATCGGCACTGCAGAGACACCTGCCGAACCGATCAACGGGTTCACCTTTTCCTTGCAGACAAGGTTCATCAACTTAGCCATCCAGACGCCGCCTGCGGTACCCACAGCAAAGGCGACCACGCCGAGAATGAGGATACCGAGCGTTTCACCGTTCAGGAACTTTTCAGCAGCGAGCTTGGAACCCACCGAGAGGCCCAAGAGGATGGTCACGATATTGCAGAGACCATTGGCCATCGTATCGGAGAGACGATCCACCACGCCGCATTCCTTGGCGAGGTTGCCGAGCATCAATGCACCAATCAAGGGTGCCGCGGAGGGCAAGAAGGCTGCGCAGAGCAAGAGCACGGTCACGGGGAAGAGGACCTTTTCGGTCTTGGTCACCACGCGGAGCTGCTTCATCTTGATGAGGCGTTCTTCCTTGGTGGTGAGCAACTTCATGATCGGCGGCTGAATCACCGGCACGAGAGCCATGTAGGAGTAAGCAGCCACAGCGATCGAACCCAACAAGTCGGGCGAGAGCTTCGTGGTCAACCAAATCGCGGTCGGGCCGTCAGCACCACCGATGATACCGATGGAGGCAGCGTCCGTCACGAAGAAGTTGATCCAGTCGCAGCAGAGGGTCAACACCAATGCACCCAAGAGTGCGGTGAAGATGCCCAACTGTGCAGCAGCGCCGAGCAACGCCATACGGGGGTTCGCAATCAACGGACCGAAGTCGGTCATTGCACCCACGCCCATGAAGATGAGAATCGGGAAGAGGCCCGAGCTGATACCCATTTCGAAGGTGTAGTACAAGAAGCCACCGGGTTCAACCACATTGCCCAAGGTGTCCAACACCGGAGCAGCGGTCACGCCAGCGAACGGGATATTGGCGAGCAAACCACCAAAGCCGATCGGCAAGAGCAAAAGGGGTTCGAAACCCTTCACGATCGCCAAGTAGATCAAGCCCAAGCAGACAAGAATCATCACCAACTGGCTGACGCCAAAGGGCAATGCCGTCTTCTGATGGGTGTTGGGCAATGCTTCCACGCGACCTGCGGCTTCGGGTTCTTCCTTCGCCGTGAAGCCCATGATACCGGTCGAATCCCACATGCTCGCGATGCGGCTTGCGGTCAACTGCCAGTCACCCACCTGATGAGAGTGAATCACACCCGAAACCTGCGGCAAGTCAATCTGCTTACCAGCCAAGTCAGGAAACTTCAACTGACGCTGACCGGTCTTTGGGTTCACGTAGTAGTTGTAATCTTCGTACTCAGCCTTGACTGCGCCAGGGGTGTCATCCGTGGTCATAAAACCATTGGTGATATGGAGATAAGCGCCCTGCAATTCCACATCCGTGTCATTGGACTTATCTTCAAAGGCGGCCTTGTTTTCAGCCAAGAGCTGACGACGCAACTTCACCAACTGCACCGTGGACTGAATCCCAGAAAACTTATCTGCCGATTCCGTTGCAGCCGGTGCTTCGGGAGCCTGTGCGAATGCACAGACGCCCATCAGCAACGCCACGCTCAATGCGATTTGTTTCAACATTGGTTCTCTCCTTAATAGGAATTACATCGTGGCGAGCGTGTCACCAGCATTGATCTTGTCGCCGTTGTTCACTGCGATCGAGGCAATCACGCCATCCTTCGGAGCCTTGATGGGCATTTCCATCTTCATGGCTTCGATCACGAGGATTTCGTCATCCTTCTTCACTGCGGTGCCAGCGGGGGCGGTGATACGCAAGACCAAGCCCGGGAGCGGAGCGGTGATAGCTTCACCCGTTGCAGCGCCAGCGGCGGCAGCAGGAGCGGCCGTGATACCATCCGCCACGGAGTAATCGTAAGCCGTGCCATTGACGATCGCCTTGCCATCCTTGAGTTCGACGCCATAAGCCTTGCCATTCACGGTCACAGTGCAAGCGCCACCAGCGGAGACAGCCTTCGGCTTTTCGTTCAAACGGATACCGAGCGGTGCGTTGGCCGGATCCTTGAGGTAAGCCACGCCCTTTTCGAGACAGGAAGCGGCGATGAAGACGTTTTCGTCCGTGATGGGCAAGCCAGCATCCTTGAGCATCTGTTCAGCAGCAGCGCGGCCCTTCTTCGGATCAGCGTCATTGATTTCAAGCACCGTCTTGGTGGTGGGTTCGAGGCCCAACTGTTCGGCAGCAATCTTCACCACTTCCGGATCGGGAGCGGCAGGCGTTTTACCGAAGTAACCGAGCACCATCTTGCCGTAGCCAGGAGCAATCTTCTTCCACTTGCCGAACATCACGTTGTTGAAGG
>JAFYMU010000226.1 GCA_017548245.1 Kiritimatiellia bacterium
GATTAACGGCGGTCTCCACACCGAACAACGCGCCTGGTGCGAACAAGAGGTCACCGCCCTAATTAAGCGCATGCGTGGCCAACGTTATCGTCTCTGGGCCTTGGCGCGCACCTATGGCTACATCCGTTCGCCCCAACTCATCAGCATGTTGGCAGGCTCTTGGGCGATGAGTGGCCAAACCGGTGCCGCGCTCAGCGGCTTGGATTTGGCACTGGCCATGTTGGATGATGGTCAAAAGACCTCGCTCAACAAGGCAATTGCCGACCTCTGCATGACCGACCCAACCAAACGTAAAGAGGCAATTGCGCGTTATCAGCAACTCCTCAACACCTCCACGGACCGCACCAAGAGTCTCACCTACGTGCGCGAATTGGTGCGTATGCACATCCTTGAAAACAACCTTGAAGCCGCTAAGCAACAACTTGAGCAGGTTGACCCAACGGGTTCGTCGCCTGATTTGGCCTACGAACGCGCCCTGTGGTTCGCCTCCGCAGGTCAACCCGACCGCGCCCAAGCAGCCTTGCAACAGTGCCTTGAGAAGAATCCGAAACACTTGGAAGCCTTGTCCATGATGGCCACCTTGCAATTGCAAGCGGGCGAACTCGACCTCTTGGCCAACAAGACCTTGCCCAAGTTACGCACGGTTGCCGGCACCGAGGACAACTACTTCGTTCAAATCATTACCGCACAATTGGCCGAAAAGCAAAATCAACTAGAAAAGGCACGTGCCGCCTACTTGCGCGCCCTCCAATTGAAACCCGAAGTCTACGCCTTGCGGACGACCGTTTTGACCTTGGATATCCGCCTCAATGACAAGGTTGCCGCAGCACGCCACGCCAAACAGTTCCTCTACCAAGACCGCACCTTACCCTTGGCGAACTACATCATGGGTTCGCTCGCCTTGAGCGAAGGCGATGCCAAACGCGCCCTCTCCTATCTCCAAACGGCCACCGCCCCAACAGTGACGCCGCCCCTTCCGGAAGCCTTCAACGACCTCGCTGAAGCCCATCGTCAACTCGGTGATTGGCCCGCCGCATTGGCCGCCGCACAACATGCCTGCAAGCTCTCGCCCAATCTCACCATTGCGCGCGAAACCGCTGCCGCCGCACTGTTGGAACTCGGCCGCTATAGCGATGCTCACGCCTACTTGGAAGAGGCCTTTGCAATTGAAAAACGCCAACGTCCCACGGCCGATCCCGACCCGCGTCTCTACTTGACCCGAGCCCGTTTGCATGAAAAAGAGGGCAACCCCGACTTGGCACGTATTGATTTGTCTGTCATTAGAAAGGCGTATCCCACCTTGGATAACACCGCAAAGGCAGAGTTCGATGCCCTTGCGCAACGTGTCCAATTCCGTTAAAAGGCTACTCAGAGGAGATCCAACATGGCTCGTTATGACAACCGTAATACCTTGATTCTTGGTGCTGGACGAAGCGGTTTGGCCGCAGCACGGTTACTCTTAGAACGTGGTGGCCGCGTGGCCGTTGTAGATGAAGAATGGCCCAATGACGCCTTGGCCACCTTCTCAACCGAGGGCATCAGTTGCCTCACCTCCGACCATGATCACCTGCCCGATGGCGCCTATGACTTGGTGGTGGTCTCTCCCTCCTTTGGCTTAACCCATCCGTGGGTGCAAACTGCCCAACAGCGTGGCTTGGCCATCATTTCCGAACTCGAACTCGCCGCCAACTACTGGAAGGGTGAAATCATTGCCGTCACCGGCAGCAAAGGGAAGAGTTCGGTCATCAAGTGCATGGCGGACATCTTGACCTTGGCCAACGTGCCAGCCACCATCGCAGGCAACTACGGCATTCCGCTCTGCACCCGCGTCTTGGAATTGCCCAACGCTGGCGAAGGCGTCATTGCTGTCACCGAGGTCTCCTCCTTCCAATTGGAACACACCCGCACCTTTGCCCCAACGTTGGCCGCCATTCTCAACATTCAGGCCGATCACCTCGATCGCCATGACACCTTGGAAGCCTACTCTGCCCTCAAGCACAAAATCTTCCAAGCGCAAGTTGCAGGGAAAGCCACCGCCTTCTTGCCCAAAGAAATCTCCATCCTGGGCGTTCCGCAAGGCGTTCCCGTGGAAACCTTTGGCACCAAACCGTGGGACACCTGGCGCTTCTACAACGGTGCCGTTGTCCATGGCGACCTTTCGGTCAAGGTGGAAGGCATCTTCAACAACAAGGTGCTCGGTCCTGCCGCCGCCCTCATTACCGCGATGATGACCCACCTCAAGGTGGAACCCGCCATCATTGAACAAGGGTTTGCCCAATTCCAACCCCTTCCGCACCGCATGCAACTCCTGGGTGAATGCAATGGGGTTCGCATCATCGATGACTCCAAGGCGACCTCGCTTACCGCAACGCAAGCCGCGCTCAAGATTTTGGGTGACAAGGTGCACTTGATTGCAGGCGGACGTCTTAAAGAGGACGATTTGGACTTCTTGGACTTGGAACTCTCCACCGCCGTCACGCAAGCCTACCTCATCGGCGAAGCCGAAGGCCCCCTCTTTGAGGCTTGGCAAGATCTTTGCCCTTGCCAACGGTGTGGCACGATGGACGTTGCCGTTGCACAAGCGATGGCCGCCGCCAAACCGGGCGACATCTTACTCTTGTCGCCTGGCTGCGCAAGCTTTGACCAATACCCTGGCATGGCCAAACGTGGCGAACATTTTAAGACCTGTGTTGCCCAACACGGCGAACTGCGTTAAGCCACCTACGCCAACACACAAACAACAACAGCCTGCCCCAATCGGAGCAGGCTGTTGTTTTACTTACGAAAAGCTTGACGAAGTACCCAGACCGAACACCACAACAAGACCAAGGCGCCACTTGCACAAACCGCGCGATGCAACGCAACATTTTCGGTCAAAACCTGCGTCACACCACCCAACAAACGCCATGAAGCGCCATACACATCAAAGACCTTCGGCAACAAGTAACACGCCAATGCTCCTGTTCCAAAAAGAGTAATAGGCGCGAACCAACGGTGCAGACGCAGGCAATCAGTTAAACAATAGATACCACTGCAAAAAAGTAACGACCACCCACCCGCGACACAGACATAGGTTGCCGTCCACAACTTCTTGATAATCGGCACCCACGGCGCACATCCGTAGCCCACACCGAGCAATAAAAGTCCGCCCAATACCATCCAAAGCGCTTTGTAACGCCAAGCACTTCGCAACAAATCGGCAAGCAACATGCCCAAGTAGGCTGTTAAAATCGCCCCCAACGTAGAGACGATGCCTTCTGGATCAAGTCCATCAAAGCCGCTTGCATCGGGCACACCCGGCAACCATACGCGATCAATTGCCGCCGCCCAATTGTTGTGCATCGCATAGGGTACTTCACCGCCACACACGGCAAAGAGTTCCGCATACGCGAGTAATCCAATCGGGAAAAAGGTCCAACGCCACCGAGGGGGCAGATTCGCATAAGCTATTGCCGCAAAACAAACGCCCAAGCCAATTCGCGCCAATACGCTCGCAAAACGTATGGCATGCCAATCGGTTTGCGACAATGCACCGTTGTAGAAAAGACCCAAGACGATGAGCAACAGGGTTCGAAGACCTAAGCGCATCCATCGTTTGGCACTTGGAACGCCACGCGCCTCTTGACGCTTCCACGAATAGGTAAAGGCCGCTCCAGAAATGAGCAGAAAGGTTGGGAAAAGCCCGTCATAAAAGGTAAAACCTTCCCATTGCACGTGATCTAATTGAGACCGCATCCACGCCGCAAAAGGTAAGGAGGGAAAGGCTAAACACAGCGACAAACAGAGTGCATCGCCTCCCGCAATGAAAAACATGCACCATCCACGCACAACGTCCAACATCTGCACACGCGTTGACGTCGTTGCAGAAGGTGTCACAACGGGCTGATCTACAAGAGCGGAGGAGTGATTCATGATAATTGTCCGCGCAACGCGACCGTTCAATTAACGCGTGGCGCGGCGAGGACGGGCAACGATGCGCAAGAGGACGGGTTCAACAATGGCCCACGGGTCTTGCGCCGTTGAATCCACCAACTTAAAACGCATCTCCACGGCATAGTGACGGGCCGCACGTAGTTCGTTCAACGTATAACGCTTCGCCGCCTCAACGGTTTTATTGAGCAACCAACCCGTTTGGCGCGCAAGGCGCTGCGGCATCTGTTCGTGCGGGAACTTCCATTGGCCGTTCACCAACCAGTGACGTTCCAAAGCATCCGCGATTGCGCACAAATCATTGAGCGTATTCAGGATTACCACGGCCGTCGGGAAGGCTGCATTCTTATCGGAACGCAACTTTTCAACTGCCTTACTCACCTGCAAGGGAGAACGGTTCTGGATTGCCGCCACCAAGTCAAAGGGTTCGCCCCCTACCGCGACCGAGGTGACGGCATCCAAATCTGCCGCCGTCACCGTTGTATTTTCAGCCCCCAAGTAAGTCTTCAACTTCTCCAACTCCGAGACGAGCGTGCGCGTATCGGCGCCCACACGTTGGACAAAGGCCGTTTGGACAGGACGCGCCATCTGCAAGCCACACTTGGTCAACAAGGGGCCAAGACGTTCTAATGCTACCTTTTCAAGGTTACTCGAACGCACCTCCTCGCCACAAATCTCCAACACCCCATCACTCTTCACCCACTTGGCGAACTTGGTATTTTGCGGACAACTATCCGCCGTAATCACCAAGTGATGTGTCGCTGGCGCGGGATGTTGTTGCAAGGTCTCGCAAAAGGCCGCCACGGTCTCCTTTGCCGTCTGCGACTCCACCGCGCGACTCTTCACCCCGGGTAAGAAGTTAACATCGCGCAACCAAATCACCTTACCGCCACCAAAGAAGCTATCGGTGTACAACGATTCCTCAGCACGATTCAAGACCGACAACACATCATCGCACTTATCGCACCGCGCATCAATCGTCTCAAGACCAAAATCGCGTTCCGAAGCGGGCAGACACTTATTGATGACCGCCTTAGCGCCTTCGGTTTTCAAATACTCATCTGGACCGGTAAAGAGGTAAATCACGAGACCATCTCCAACGACAATAAGGGCGCGTATTGACACCAACACGCGCCCTTCATTACGAACCTTAAAGGATCTTCATGCGCGGCAAATCCTGAATGTCGATGGTACCGACCAATTTGCCCTCTGCATCCACCACCGGAAGATCATCCACCTTGTGGTGTTCGAAGATGTTCAACACTTCCACAGCGAGTGCGCCCAACGAGACGCGAATCGGGTTGTGAATCATCACTTCAGTGATCTGACGTGCCATCGGATCACTACCTGCATCCGAGAAGAGACGGCGCAAGTCACCATCCGTGAAGATTCCGAGCAACTTGTCATCAGCATCCACAATGCATGCGCAACCAGCCTTTGCCGAGGTCATCGCCACCACAGCATCCTTCACCGTGGCCGACTCATGCAACGACACCAAGCGTTCGCCCGAACGCATAATGTCCTTCACGCGGAACAACAACGCACGACCGATAGCACCTGCCGGATGGTAGAGTGCAAAGTTTTCCTTCTTGAAGCCACGCGCTTCCAACAAGACCATCGCGAGCGCATCGCCGAGGGCCAACGTTGCCGTGGTCGAGGTCGTCGGAGCCATATTGAAGGGGCAAGCTTCTGGACCGCAATCGATGTAGTACAACCAATCGGAATCCTTCGCCAACGAGGATTCGGCATTACCAGTCATACCGATAATCTTCACGCCAATACGACGCAACGACGGCAACAAGCGAATCACTTCATCCGATTCACCCGAGAAGCTGATGGCCAACACGATATCCTTCTCGGTCACCATACCCAAGTCACCGTGCATGGCCTGCACCGGGTTCAACAACACCGAGGTCGTTCCCGTACTTGCCATCGTGGCGGCAATCTTTTCACCGACATGGATATTCTTGCCGATACCCGTGACGACCAACTTACCACCGCGGTCGAGGGTTTCCAAAATCGCATCCACAATCTGGCAGAACGTATCGTCAAGCGCAGCATCTGTCTTGCGCAAGCCTTCAATTTCAACGCCAATTACTTCATGGGCACGAGCTAACATTTCTTCATGTGTCATGGCTGTTTTCTCCAAATACGACTGAAATTAATCAAGGGATTGCAACGTCTGCTTCAAACAGTCGCGCAATTGTGAACTCCATTCGGACTGCGTCATGGCGGCATTCACCGCATCCAGACGATCAATCAAGCGGTCATCAATGACATGTTCCATCCGGCAAGCCGTTGCACTGGCTTCCGACTCTTCAAGGAGGAGCACCTCTTCCAAAAAGGCCTTCAACACGGCGTGACGACGCATCACGCGTTCGGCGGCCTGAACACCACGCTTGGTCAAGGTCACAGGGTAACTGGCATCATAATGGATATACCCATTCTTGCACAAAATACCCAACGCATTGGTGACCGACGGCATCTTCACGCCCAAACGACGCGCAATTTCACTCGTATGCGCGTGGCCATGTTCGTCCGCGTCAATCAATGCTTTGATGGCTTCAAGATAGTCTTCTAAGCTGGCGGTTAATTCAAACGGTTTTTCAGAAGAACGCATCGCTTGCTCTCCAAGGTTTACTTTAGTATATCACAAGCTTGACGTTCCGTGGGCAAGTGTCAAAATAATCCCGCACGCAATCATCCACGAAAGACCGGTCAAAATTAAGACCGGGTCACGCAAAAAGAGCATCTCAGGCACGCCCGCGCGTTGTTCTTGATAGGTCAGGCGCAGATAACGGAAGAGGCCCAACAGGACAAACGGCAAGGTATAAATGAGGTTTTCCGTTCCAAAATGCGCAATTGTGGAGGCAGCCAAGGTGTACAAGGCGTAACACGCCAAGGTCACCGCGGCGCAAATCACAATCTGAAAATCCAAGATGCGCGGTTCGTTCGAATTCGGCACGGGCTGTCCCTTCATGAAGAAGGTGTTGCGACGTTTGCACAACGCCACAAAGAGCGCACCGAAAAAGACACAGAGGATCAACCACGACGACAAGGTCACCCCAGCCACCACGGCACCTGCGACGGCGCGCAACAAAAATCCCGTTGCCAAAATCACGGCACCCAAGTCGGCCACACGACGAGCCAAGAAGGTATAGAAAAATTGCAACGCGCTATAGGTGACGCAGACCCACAAGAAGCCCATCAAGCCACGACTCAACCCCAACCACGTCGCCAACCCCAAGCCGCCGCCTAAGCAGACGAGTGCCAAAGGGATTGCCGCGCCTGCCGAGACCTTGCGCGCCACGATCGGGCGATGTTGTTTGAGCGGGTGCTTGCTATCTTGTTTGAGGTCGTAGAGGTCATTAATCACATACGCGGCCGCCGAAATCAAGATAAAGGCAACGACCGAGAGTCCCAACACCTCTTGAATGGCCACGGGGTTGTCCTTCACCTGTTCCACAAAGGCTTGCGAACGGTCAAAGAAGGCAAAGAAGGGGGCTGCCAAAAGCAACAGATTCTTCACCCACTGCCCCGGACGCAAACAGCGCATCAGGTCGGAGAGACGATTGGTATAAAGTGCTTCACAGCCCTGATGGTCGGACCAATCGGCGCATTCGCCAAAGGTGCGTGCGGCATTCTTACGCGGACGCGCACTGCGATGGTAGACGCGTCCATTCATGCCATTGTTATTCCGTTGAAAATTCCCCATGCGATTAATTCTCCTTAATGCTCATCAGGAATTCCACGTTCGTCTCGGTCAAACGTAAACGCTTCAAGACGATATCCATCGCCTCATTGGGGCCCACCGGTGTCAACACCTTACGCATTGACCAAATACGCGACATCTCTTCAGGGTGCAAGAGCAAGTCTTCCTTACGCGTACCCGAGAGTTCGATATTAATTGCAGGGAAGATACGACGATCTGAGAGACCGCGGTCGAGCTTCAATTCCATGTTGCCCGTACCCTTAAACTCTTCAAAGATCACATCATCCATCTTACTACCGGTCTCAATCAAGGCCGTTGCCAAGATGGTCAAAGAGCCGCCGTGTTCAATATTACGCGCCGCACCGAAGAAACGTTTGGGCTTATGCATCGCATTCGCATCCAAACCACCGGACAAAATCTTACCCGAATGGGGCGCCGCCGTATTGTACGCACGGGCCAAACGCGTAATGGAGTCGAGCAGAATCACCACATCCTTGCCGCTCTCCACCTTACGCTTAGCCACTTCAATCACCATCTCCGAGACAGCGCAGTGACGTTGCGGTTCTTCATCAAAGGTTGAAGAGAAGACCTGCGCCTTGGTATTGCGCTGCATATCCGTCACTTCTTCAGGACGTTCGTCAATCAACAAGACAATCAATTCCACGTCGGGATAGTTCTTGCTAATCGCATTCGCAATCTTCTGCAACAACACCGTTTTACCGGTTCGCGGCGGTGCCACAATCAAGCCACGCTGGCCAAAGCCCACCGGCGTAAACAAATCCATCACACGCGTCGAATACTCCGTGCGCGTGGTTTCCAACAAGATACGACGATCCGGGAAAACAGGCGTCAAATACTCAAAGTGAGCGATACGCTTCGCCTGCTCCACAGGCAATTCATTGATGAGCGACACCCCTGCCAACGCGAAGAAGCGGTCGCGGTCGCGCGGTTCACGAATCGGGCCTTCCACCAAATCACCCGTGCGCAAACCGTGACGGCGGATCTGCTGTTGGCTCACATAGACATCTTCCGGGCACTGCAAGTAGTTGTTCGCCGCCGAACGCAAGAAGCCAAAGCCTTCGCTCAACATTTCCAACGTACCCGTGGCAATCACCGTGCCCTTACGACGCAAGTGATAACGGATCAGCTCCATAATCACCTCGTGGCGGCGCAAGTTAATAGCATCCTCTGCGCGTTCCGCCGGCAACATCGCCACCAACGCTTCAAAGGAAATATCTTCCAACTCCTTCAAGTACAACGGAGGTGCATCCTCAGGAAGCGGTTCGTACTGCGGCTGCGGCGGCGCGGGACGATCATTGCCATTGCGCCCCTTCATCCGCTTGTCATTGCGATCCCAACGGTTCTTGCGCGGTTCCCAACGCGGTGCGCC
>JAFYMU010000227.1 GCA_017548245.1 Kiritimatiellia bacterium
ACGGTAGCTTCATCGGCTTCTTCAATCTTGGCGCCATTCAACAAGCGACGCAACTTCAACGGATTCAATTCGCGATCGCCTGGCACAAGCACCATCACCGGCTTCTGGTTAGCGAGCACGACCAAGCTCTTCACCACCTGATCGACCGGCTTACCGAGGTATTTGGCAACATCGTCACAAGCGTGCTGTTCAGGCGTTGCGATTTCTTCTGCTTCACCTGCCACCGTTGCATACGGCGAAGGCGAGACCACGCGTTCAGCGCGTTCCTGGTTGGCGGCATAACCGCACGCATCGCAACTCAAGATGCCATCTTCACCGCTCGAGGCAAAGACCATGAATTCATGCGAGAAGTTACCACCGATATCGCCCGTATCTGCTTCCACAGGGGTTGCGTTCAAGCCCACGCGCTTAAAGATGCGCACATAGGCATCATACATCTTCTTGTAGCTGACGTCGGCGCCTGCTTCATCGGCATCAAAGCTGTAGGCATCCTTCATCAAGAATTCCTTACCGCGGATCAAACCGAAACGCGGGCGAATCTCATCGCGGAACTTATCCTGCATCTGGTAGATGATGCACGGCAACTGACGATAGGAGGAAATTTCATTCTTAGCCAATGCGGTGAAGGCTTCTTCTGCCGTCGGGGCCAAGACATACCAAGCATCCTTGCGATCCTTCACGCGGAACATCCCCGGGCCCATCGTTTCCCAACGGCCCGACTGCTTCCAGAGTTCGGCAGGCTGCAAGATCGGGAAGAGCGTTTCCTGTGCACCAGCGCGTTCCATTTCTTCGCGCACAATGGCTTCCACCTTGCGCAACGCACGAATGCCCAACGGCATGTAGGTGTAGAGGCCGCCACCCAACTTACGGAGCAACCCTGCACGGATCATCAACTTGTGGCTAATAATTTCAGCATCTTGCGGCGCATCGCGCAAGGTGTTCAGCAATGCCTGAGTCCAACGCATCATACGAAAAATCCTTCTTAAAAGGCCTTAAAAAGTATTAAGACAAATCCGCATAAGTATCTCAAATCTAGAGGAAAATGCAAGAAAAAACAGTTCAAAAGGCGAAATTATTTTTCCTTTGATTCGCGTACCCCCTAAAAGACCAAAAAGCGCACTGGGTTTCAGCGCGCTTTCGGTTCGGTGTTTGTGCTTGTCGCGCACTTAAACATCCGTGTTGTCCACCACCAAGTTGGAGAGGATGTACTGACGGCGTTCCTGCGTATTCGTGCCCATGAAGAAGCGCAACGTTTCTTGCACGTAGACATCGTTGTGAATATTCACTGGCGTCAAGCGGATGTTTTCACCAATAAAGTCCTTAAATTCCTTGGCATTGATTTCACCGAGACCTTTGAATCGGGTAATCTCTGCCTTCGCGCCACAGGCTTTAATCGCCTTTTCGCGTTCTTCATCCGTGTAACAGTAGAAGCTCTGCTTGGCGTTGCGCACGCGGAAGAGTGGCGTTTCCAAGATGAAGAGGCGGCCATCCTTAATGATGTGGTCAAAGAAACGCAAGAAGAAGGTGATGAGCAAGTTGCGAATGTGCAAGCCGTCCACATCAGCATCCGTTGCCAAGACAATCTTGCTGTAGCGCAACGTATCGGGCGTTTGTTCAATCCCGAGCGTCTTCACCAAGTCGTAAAATTCTTTATTCTTGTAGATGGCGTCACGCTTAAGGTCGCACACATTAAGCGGCTTACCGCGCAACTTAAAGACGGCCTGCGTCTGCGTATCACGCGCTGTGGCCACCGTACCACCTGCGGACTTACCTTCTACCAAGAAGAGCATCGTGTCTTCGCCCTTGCCCTTCTGTTTGTCATAGTGCACCTTGCAGTCCACCAATTCTTCCACGCGCACTGCACTCTGCTTAGCACGTTCGCGAACCGTTTTCTGGAGGCCCTTCAACTCTGCGCGAATCTTAGAGGTCTCTTCAATCTTATTGAGCAAGCGCTGCGCATCTTCGGGGTGACGGTGCAACTCGTCTTCCACAACCTTCTTAATCTCAGCCACCAATTCTGCGCGAATTTCAGGGTTGCCGAGCTTATTCTTGGTCTGGCTTTCAAAGACCGGTTCCTTCAGGCGAATCGCCACCGCCGCAATGATACCATCGCGCGCCACGTCGCCTTCATAACGCTTCTTGGAGAACTCCTGAACGCCCTTCAAGAAACCTTCCTTAAAGGCCGTCTGGTGCGTACCGCCATCATTAGTGTACTGACCATTCACAAAACTGTAATAGTCTTCACCCATGTGGTTGGAGTGTGTAAAGGCGATTTCAAGCTTCTTCGAACGGAAACAGATCGGTTCGTACAACTGTTCCATGCCCGCTTCAGCGTTGATCAAATCCACCAAGCCTGCTTCCGAACAGAAGCTCGTACCATTAAAGTCAATCGTCAACCCTGCGTTCAGATAGGCATACATCTTTAAACGACGCTGCACATGTTCTTCGCGGAAGGTAAATTTGGGGAACATCTCAATATCAGGCAAGAACTCCACATAGGTGCCATTGCGTTCCTTGCTCTCACCCTCACGCGTGTTCACCAGCTTACCGCGTTCAAAGGAGGCTTCAAAGAACTTGCCATCGCGCTGCGAACGAACGATGAAGTACGCCGACAACGCATTCACCGCCTTCGTACCCACACCGTTCATACCGACCGAGAACTGGAAGACGTCATCGTTGTATTTGCCGCCCGTATTCATCTGGCTCACACAATCGATTACCTTCCCCAAGGGAATGCCACGGCCATAGTCGCGAATCGCCACCTTACCCGTTTGGTAATTCAAGCGCACCACGATACGCTTACCAAAGCCCATCGTAAATTCGTCAATGGAGTTATCCAACACTTCCTTTAAAAGGATGTAGATACCATCCTCATACTGTGCGCCATCCCCCTTACGCCCAATGTACATACCCGAACGCAAACGGATGTGTTCCATCGCGTCAAGCGTCTGAATATTCCGTTCATCATACACTGCTGGATTATCTGCCATAAAAGTATCCTTCAAAAATGTGCGCGTAGTATATCAAAAACGTCCACCCAAAAGTGGAGCAACCCTACGCATTCCTTGCGCGTTCATGCAAGGTTATTCGCTCAATGCCGCCTGAAACACAGCCTCAACCGCCGCAACCGAGGGTTGACCTTCGTGTAACTTCTTCCCATCCACGAAAAAGGTCGGCACGTAATAGTAATCAAGGGTGGCCGCAAAGGCGCTTTCTACCGTTTCGTCCACCACCTTCACCGGCACGTCGCGATACGCAGGATTCGCCTCGCGCAACGCGGCCATCATGTCAAAGGCACGCCGACAATGCGGGCAGCCTGCCATCACCATCATTAAAACCTCTTTTGCCATCACGCGCCCCCTACTTCATTAACTGATTCAACAACGCCACGTCATCCGTCTCAATGGCCTGACGAAAGGTGGCCAATTGCGCCGCAAAGGCATCCACCGCCGCGAGCAAAAAGGCCTTATTCTGAGCAAAAATGGGTTGCCACATCGAGATCGGCGAATGGGCAATACGCGTCATCGATGCCAAACCGCCCCCAGCAAAACGCGCATTGAGCGCCTGGTTACGTTCGGCTTCTTTAATGGTACGCGACAAGGCATAGGCGAGCACATGGGGCATATGGGACAAGAGCGCCGCCGTGCGATCGTGTTCTTCCGCCGTCATCGTGGCCAAGACCGAACCCACGCGCTTCCAGAGGGCACTCACCTTAGCCACCGCCTCCGCGTCACTCCCATCGGTATCAATCAACAAGGTGAAGCGATTGCGGAAGAGATTGTCAATGGCCGCATCGGGACCGCTTCGTTCGGTACCTGCCATCGGATGGCACGCCACAAAGGCCGCGCGATTGGGATGATGGGCCACCGCATCCAAAAGCGCCATCTTGGTTGAACCCACATCAATAAAGACCTGTCCAGGACGCGCCGCATCCAAATACTTCGGCAATTGTTCCGCCAAGATATTGACAGGCATCGCCAAAACCACCAAATCCGCCTCCGCGCTCAAAGCCTCAGGACGCTCGGCAATCTCATCCACGAGCCCCAATTCCAAGGCGCGTTCGGCATGCGCCGCAGTGCGATTCCAACCAATAATGCGTTGGGCCAAACCAAAGGTACGAATATCCTTTGCGAGCGAACCGCCAATGAGGCCGATGCCCACAATGCCCACTGTCTTAAAAAGGGTCTCTTCCATGCTCATCCCTTACGCCTGAAAGGCTGTGTTATTCCGTGCGCATCCCAAATTGGCCAAACCGTAAATCGCGGCCGTCTCGGCGCGCAAGATTAAGGGGCCCAACGTCACGGGCACTGCGCCACAATCCAAAATCGTCTGCATCTCATCCTTGGTGAAATCCCCTTCAGGACCACACCACCATCCCCACTGTTGCCCTGGGGTTTGCGGATTTAGCGTATCCAAAACAGGTTTTAGGGGTTGCGCTTCGGGAATGAGCGCCGCCACAATCAACGTTGAGCACTGCTTCATCAGCTCCACCGTTGCCCCAAACGCCTGCGGCACAAGAACCTCCGGGATAAAGG
>JAFYMU010000228.1 GCA_017548245.1 Kiritimatiellia bacterium
AGGGTGATGCAACGGATGCGGTGGTTGAGGCGCCTGTTGCAACGGCTCCGCGCGCCCCTGTCTCAAAGGCAACCTATACCTTAAAGGTCTCGGTCTTACAGTCGCCGAAGGTGTTGGGCGAGGTGATGCCCGATCAGGTGGTGGTGGCGTTGACCTCGGCCACACGTCCCGAGGCGCTCAAGCCGTGGTTGGAGGCGGTGCCGTATGAACGCCTTCGTTTTGCCTTGCCGGTCGCCTTGCGTCAGGGAAATATTGACCAGATGACGATGACGGTTGGCGCCTTATTGGATAAGGGCTTCCGTAAATTTGAATGTGCCGATTTGACGTCGTGGCAGTTGCTCCAAGATTGGGCGCCCCATTGTGATGCCTTGGACATCACCGCAGACTGGACATGGTATGCGATTAATCCCGATGGCGAACGCCGTCAGGAGGCTTGCGGTTTGACGGGTTGCGTTACGGGACCTGAGGCGAATTTGCCGAACCTTCAAGCGTTGGCCTCGCCCTTGCCGAAGGAGGTCTTGATTACGCAGTATGCGCCGCTCTTCATTGCTTACACGCGACCGCATTCGCGCACCAATCGTCTCTTTACGCGCGATGGAAAACGGCTCCGCGTCGCGCAATTGGGTTCGCTCTGGAGCACCTTTGACGAACGCCCCTGGTCGGCCGAGTCGCACGTTCGCGCCTTGATGCAAGCCGGTTATGGCACCTTCCGTGTGGACCTCTCGTGGGCGGGCGATGCGTTGCCCGTAGAGACGTGGCAAGCGGCGTTGAACGCACCCGAAATCCTGCCGTCGCACTTCGCGGCGCACCGTTTGTAAGCACGCATTCGCAACGAACCGTTAACGACTCGCAACGTACATAACATTTTTTTGTTATAATCAATGCGTTTTATTTCAGTTTCAGAAAGGAACTCTGTTATGGCAAAGCGCCCTGTTTGTTTGATTATCCGTGATGGTTGGGGTATGAATCCCCGTTTTGATGGCAACTCTGTGTTCTGCGCTCAGACGCCTGTGATTGATGCTTTGCGCACGCGTTATCCTTGGTGCCGCATTGAATGCTCGGGTGAAGAAGTGGGCTTGCCTGACGGTTATCAGGGTTCGTCCGAAGTCGGTCACTTGAACATGGGCGCTGGTCGCATCGTGGAACAGGAATTGAAGCGCATCGACGATGGTTTGAAGAGCGGCGAATTGTTCCAGAGCGAAAAGTGGGAAGCCTTGATTGCTAACTGGAAGAAGAACGCTTCGCAGTTGCACTTGATGGGCTTGTTGCAGGACGAAGGCGTTCACGCTCACCAGGAACACCTCTTTAAGATTATGAAACGCGCACGTCAGGAATATCCTGAAGGCCGCATTGTGTTGCACCCCTTCTTGGACGGTCGTGACACGCCGCCGCGCTCGACGTTGGAATACCTCGCCAAGTTGCAGACGGTGATGGCTGAAGTGGGTAACTGCGTGATCGGTACGGCCATGGGTCGTTACTACGGCATGGACCGTTCGAAGAACTGGGCACTCACCTCCGAAGCTTACGAATGCATCGTGGCCGCTCAGGGCAAGCCTTACGCCAAGGTGGAAGATGCCGTTAAGGATGCTTATGACAATTTGAAGACGCCGGATGGCACGGAAATGACCGACGAGTACATTCCTTGCTGCATCATCGGCGACTACGCAGGTGTGAAGGATGGCGACAGCGTGATGCACACGAACTATCGTCAGGACCGCGCCATTCAGTTGACGCAGGCCTTCTTCTGCGATGACTACGCGGGGTCGCGTTCGGTCCGTCCGGCAGTGACCTTCCTCGGCTTTACGCGTTACTGGGACGAATTCGAAGCCTACTTGCTCGGCGCAATGGGCGGCGATGGCGGCATGGATATGCTCTTGGGCGAAGTGGTTTCCAAGGCTGGTATCCGTCAGCTCCGCATTGCTGAAACGCAGAAGTTCCGTCACGTGACCTCCTTCTTCAATGGTAAGAGCACGAAGCCTTACGAAGGTGAAGACCAGGTCGATGTGCCGAGCCGTTTCGACCCCGCAACCTTCGCTTCGCACCCCGAAATGGAAGCCTACAATGTCACGACCGAATTGCTCAAGCGTTTGGAAGACAATCCCTATGGCTTCATCGTGGTGAACTACGCCAACTGCGACATGGTCGGTCACACGGGCGATCTCGGTGCCGCAACCAAGGCCGTGGAAATCGTGGATGAATGCGTGGGCAAGGTGGTCGAACGCCTCCTCGAACTCGATGCACACATCCTCATCACCGCTGACCATGGTAACGCCGAACAGATGGTTGACTACGTCACCGGCATGCCGAAGACCTCGCACACCCTCAACAAGGTGGAATGCATTTACGTCGCGAAGGATGCTGACAAGCGCACGATGCGCGCCGATGGTAAGCTCTCCGACATCGCCGTGGCTTGTATCGACCTCTTGGGTCTCGATAAGCCCGCTCAGATGACGGCAAATAACCTCTTCATCGACTAAGAAGCGCGTTTTTCTCGCGATTTAATGGTCGGGCGGCGGACCTCCGTCGCCCGCTCCTTTCAGGAGCAGCACGCAGAAGGTAAGATTATGAATCAAGCACATGTGAAGCGTATTGAAAAACTGCAGGCCGCCATGGTCGCGGCCAATGTGGATGCCATTTTCCTCTACTCTGAAATCAATCGTAACTATTTTACGGGGTTGACCACGAGCAACGGTTTGTTGTTGGTGGAACAGCAGGGCATGCCTGTCTTTTACACAGACTTCCGTTACATCGAAGTGGCGAATCGCACGTTGAAGGGGATTGAAATCCGCAAGTTTAAGC
The DNA here is from genome assembly GCA_017548245.1 of Kiritimatiellia bacterium. GTDB lineage: Bacteria > Verrucomicrobiota > Kiritimatiellia > RFP12 > DVOR01 > Spyradenecus. Next base: position 2,800 of record JAFYMU010000228.1, read on the forward strand.
CCGCGAAAGAACAGCTCGCAGACTACTCGGCGGCCGCAACCTCTTGGAAGACGATTGGTTACGAAGGGAATCTCACAGTGGCTCAGTTCTTGCCGTTGCAGGAAGCGATGTCGGGCGCAAAGTGGGTGAGCATTTCGACGATGGTCTCGGCCTTGCGTTCGGTGAAGTCGGCAGATGAAATTGACGCGATGCGTCGTTCCGCCGCGGCAAACGATGCACTCTTTGCAGACTTGATGGACACCTTCAAGGTGGGCATGAGCGAACTCGAGATGCTGCGTCACTTCCGTATGAAGATGGCTGCTCGCGGGTTGAAGGAATCCTTCTCGCCCATCCTCTGCGCTGGCACGAATGCGGTCGAATGCCATCACGAACCCGATGAAACCATCTTGAAGCCGAATAGCGAACTCTTGATTGACATGGGCGTGATTGTGGACAACTACTGTTCGGACATGACGCGAACCGTTTTCTTTGGCGAACCCACCGCGCGCTTCCGTGAAATCCACGACATTGTGTTGAATGCCAATCAGACCGCTCAGGCCGCAGTGAAGCCGGGTGTGCGTTGCTGTGACATCGATGCAATCGCGCGTGGCGTGATTAAGGACGCTGGCTATGGGGATTACTTTGGTCACGCCTTGGGTCACAGCGTGGGCCTCGAAATTCACGAACAGCCCGCCTTCTCCGCAACCTGTGAAACGGTTTTGGAGCCCGGCATGATCATCACCAACGAACCCGGCATCTACATCCCAGGCGATGTGGGCGTTCGTATTGAAGACCTCCTGCTCGTGACTGAAACCGGTTGCGAAGTCTTGACTCACACCCCGCACGAGATTGTATTGCCATGTTAACCCATCAGCCAAATCAAGAACGCGTCGCCGCATTGGTGCGCGAACTCCTCATTGAATTGGGCGAAGACCCCAATCGTGAAGGTCTATTGAAGACGCCCGAACGCGTTGCCAAGGCGATGACCTATCTCACGCAAGGCTACCGTCAGACACCTCAAGAGGTGTTGAATGGCGCCGTCTTTGAATCCGCGGCCAATAATATGGTGATTGTGCGCGACATTGAGATCTACTCGTTGTGCGAACACCATTTGTTGCCCTTCTATGGCCGTTGCCATGTCGGTTACATTGCCAATGGTAAGGTTGTCGGCTTGAGCAAGATTGCCCGTATCGTGGACTGCTTTGCACGTCGTTTGCAGATTCAGGAACGCTTAACGGAAGATATTGCCAAGGCTATCCAGGAAATTACAGGCGCAGAAGGCGTTGGTGTGGTGATGAACTGCGCCCACCTCTGCATGATGATGCGCGGCGTTGAAAAGCAAAACGCCGTCACCGTCACCTCCTCGGTCCTCGGATCCTTCCGCGATGATGCAGGCGTGCGTGCAGAATTCATGAGCCTCGTCCGCTAAACAAATGATTCCGTCATTCAACAAAAAAGCCGGCCCCGCCGGCTTTTTTTGTTGCATCCAAGGCAGATGGAACGTTCGCTCGCGCTGCTCCGCATCGCACCCTTGGAGCTCTGAGTTGGGAGTTTTGGGTCAAGAGTTTTGAGTTTTGGGTTTAGCGTTAAGCGTTAAAATTCATCATTCATCATTCCTAAATCATAATTGGCAATGGCCGCCCTCCCGTTCCTCCAACACCGTTGGCTCATTCACGCCATGCGTGGATACGACAGACATCGCACTTGCACTGCCAGGATTTTCCACGAGTTGCACGATCTTGCACGCTGCTCGAAATGGG
>JAFYMU010000229.1 GCA_017548245.1 Kiritimatiellia bacterium
CACGATGGTGGTGTAAGCCATTGCGCCTGCTTCTTCCAACTGCTTGCAGAGTGCAGCCACCGTTGAGAGCTTTTGACCGATGGCCACATAGAAGCAGTGAACATCGCCACCCTTCTGGTTCAAAATGGCATCCACCGCAATCGTAGTCTTACCGGTCTTACGGTCACCGATAATCAATTCGCGCTGGCCACGACCAATCGGCGTCAAGGCATCGATTGCCAAGAGGCCGGTCTGCATCGGGGTGTCCACGTTGCGACGTTCCACAATCGAAGCGGCGGCGGCTTCCACCGGCATCTGGGCATCGGCCACAATGGGACCCTTGCCATCCAAGGGGCGACCCAAAGCATCCACCACACGACCCGTAAGACCAGGACCTGCGGGCACCGAGACCACGCGCCCCGTACGATGGAAGCGGTCACCTTCACGCACATGGATATCGCTATCCAAGACCGCCACACCGACCACATCTTCTTCCAGGTTGAGGGCCAAGCCTGCGACACCATTTTCGGTTTCAACGAGTTCGTTGTACATCACATTGGTGAGGCCATCGACGCGGGCAATGCCGTCGCCAACGCTCAACACCGTGCCGAACTCGGTTGTGTCAATCGGTGTATCCATCTGTTCCATACGCTGACGGAGCAGGGCGGAGAGTTCATCCGGCTTCAATTGCGTTTTCATAAGCAATCCATATTCAATAGGTTGACCGACGCGCCGAACTGCGGCAGGGTCGGTTCGTCAAAATCACTTGGCAAAAGTTTGGCGCAAACGCGCGAGGCGTCCTTTGAGCGAGGCATCAATCTGCGTATTGCCTGCACGCACAATCAGACCTGCGCCTAACGAGGCATCTAGTTGGATGGCGATTTCGGTTTGTTCGCCATAGGCCTCAATGGCACGCTTTCGCAACGACGCGAGCAAGGTCTCTGAGGGAATTGCGGCAAAGACAAATGTGACCGTTACGCGTCCCTCAGTCAGATCGGCAAATCGACGGAAGACGCGAATCACCGTGGGGATGGCCCCCAGGAGATTGGCCGCCGAGAGCGCTTCTAACAGGACACACGTTGGGTGCGCCATCGTCTCACCCCAGAGGTCGCTCACCAATGCTGCATGGGCGGCCTTGGGCAGACTGCGCGCCGTGGTGCACCACGTGCGGAGTTCTTCCGAACCCTCCCACTGCGCGGCTAACGCTTCCATATCGCCACGAACCCGTGCCAGCATGCCCGACTTTTGGGCGGCTAACACGAGGGCTCGGGCATAAGGGCGGATAATTGCTTCGTCACAATACATAATCGTGCAATTCCCACTCAGCGGAAACGGATGTCGGCGGCAATCTTTTCCTGGTAGGATTGACGCTGTTCTTCGGTGAGCATCCCAGGAAGCATACGCTCTAAGGCGCTGGCAATTTCGGCACCAGCACGCTCATTCAAGCGACGCAATGCAGCCTCGCGTTCGGCATCCAGTTGCGCTTCGGCAACCTGTTTGCGTTGGGCGATGGCCTCGCGGGCTTCCTCTTCGAGTTGGGCAATGTGCTGACGCGTAACGGCGGCCTGTTCCTCTGCGTAGGCGCGCGCCTCCCGTTCGGCGGTTTCGCGAGTCTTGGCGGCTTCAGCATCTGCAGTGGCGGCCGCTTGGCGCGCCTTCTGTGCATCTTCCAAAGCATCCTTAATCTCGGTTTCACGCGCCTCAACAAAGGAGAGGATCGGCTTCCAAAGGAATTTGCCGAGCAACGCCGCTGCGATGGCAAAGGCCACCCACGTCAACACCACCATTTGACCGCTAAAGTCCAAAACACCCGGCGCCTCGGAAGCGTGATGCTCCGAGACGGGCTGTTCGGTAACGGCTTGGGTTTCGGTGGTCATTGCAGTGCTCTTACTTCAGGAGGCAGACCACAACGGCGAAGAGGGCGACACCTTCGATAAGTGCGCCAGCAATGATCATTGCCGTCTGCAACTTGGAGGCGATTTCAGGCTGACGTGCCATGCCGTTGAGTGCGGAATAGCCAATAAGACCAATGCCGAGTGCTGCACCAAGAACGGCGATACCTGCTCCGATAGGACCCATGATGAACTCCTTGATTTCGTTGAGTTAGTGTTGGGGATGAACCATCATCCCAATAAAAATAGCTGAAAGCATCGTGAAGACATACGCCTGCAAGAAGGCGACAAAGACTTCAAAGAGATAGAGACACACCGCCACCGCTAACGAGGGCGCGGCCACCGCACCAAAGATGGCCGTAAGCGAGACCATGGCATACAGCACCACGTGCCCGCCCAACATATTGGCAAAGAGACGCATCGTGAGTGCAAAGGTGCGCGAAAAGAGGGAAATCACTTCCATGATGAACATCACCGGCTTCATCGGTCCCGGCAAACCCGCAGGCAACAGCGCGTGGACCAAGGCGTGGGCGCCCCCTTGACGCAAGGTGCCCCAGAGCGAAACGCCCAAGAAGATGGTGGCTAATGCCATCGTGATGTTCACGTTACCGGTCGAACAGGTAAAGAGCGGAATCAAGCCCAAGAAGTTCGAGAGGAGGATGAAGAGGAAGATGGAACAGAAGAAGGGCACAAAACGGCGCCCGTAGGTCGCGCCCCCAAAGTTCGGGTAAACGATATCGTCGCGGATGAAAAGCACGTACTTTTCAAGGAGTGTGCCAAGGCCTTGCGGAATACGACCAATCTTCTTACGGCCGAACCATGCCAGTGCGCCCAAGAGCACCGCGACCAAGACCACCATCGTTTCGTCAAAGTGGAAGAGGGACAAGATATCGTGTCCTAAGATCTCTAAGTCTTCCAATAACGTCTTATGCGTCAATGCATCCAGCGAACCGCCGTGATGCATCACATGATGGTCTACATATTCCAAAAAGGCGTCTAGTTTTTCTTGCATGATACTGCCTCAAGTGTGAATACCAAGAATGATACGCCTCATTGAAAAAATAGTCAAGTAAAAATATGAAAGATGAGGCGCACCGCTGAATAATGCAGGGGATAATGCAGGGGCTCACGCCCCCTGAACCCCACGAAAACGGTGGCAGGGCCACACCCACGGGCGGCTCCGCCGCAGTGCTGCCAGAAGGGTGCGTCGCTATTTGCCGCGAGCTCCGCAATCTTGCAAAGGACGAGCATCGCGGACGCCATGGCCTGACGGCCCCGCGATGCCGCCTTTGCGCTTTTTGTGGGGGCTCACGCCGCCCCCACACCCCCGCGGTGGCA
>JAFYMU010000230.1 GCA_017548245.1 Kiritimatiellia bacterium
GGCGCCGGTCAGGAATTGATGGAAGGCGAAGAACGCCGCGACGCATCGGGCAACATCCTCAAGAAGGATATCGGTGAATTCCTCAAGAATCGCATTACCGAACACTTCAAGCAGAAGAATGACGATGTCACCGTGAAGTACATCGACCCCAGCTACACGATTCGCAGCTGCCCGGCAGATGCTTCTGACTCCGTGCTCTGCTACCGTTTGGCCCGTATGGCTGTGCACGCCGCAATGGCAGGCCGTACGAACTGCGTGGTGGGTCGCTTGAACGACGACTACTCCTTGGTGCCGATTCCGTTGGCCACCATTGAACGCCGCAAGGTGGAACTCTCCTCCAACCTCTGGGCTTCGGTGTTGGACGCAACGGGTCAGGAATTCTACATGAATCCTGAAGTGCACTCCGCTGGCGCAGTCTACCATCCGTAATCTGCGTTAAGCACTTGACTGACCGCGCAAATCCCGAAAGAGGTTTGCGCGGTTTGTTTTTTGCCTTCTTTTGATTTAAACCTATACAGTCGCGAAAAGGCTTGCTATACTGTTCGTAACGTCACCCCCTTGAAGGTTTTAGGCTCATCAGTAGGTACATTATGGACTTCACCTATCCGAATAATAGCCACAGCCACGCCCGACGCAAACGCCATGGCTTTCGCCGTTTCTGCATCACCGTGGGCACGCTCCTGCTTTTGTTTCTCATTCTCCTCGGATGCGGGCCGCTGTTGCTCTCCACGGCACGTGCGCGTGAAATCGTGTTGCAGTGGGTCAACAATGCCCTTCCCGTTGGCGAACTCACCATTCAGGACTGGTCCTTCTCTTGGATTCGCGAACAATCCCTCTCCAACTTGCGTTATACCGATTCCGAACGCAGTCTCGATGTGACCATCCAAGAAATCCGCCTCAGCAGCCTCTTCCGTCTCTTGCCCATTGGCAAAATCAAGGCCGACATCACCATCGACCATCCTGTCGCCTACCTCCCGTTAATCCCTGTTCCCGTTTCCCAACCACCCGAGACGCCGACAGAGAGCGTTCCCGCCGACGTCCCCGTTGCGGAACCACCGAGCTTCGTCCTGCCCGCGTGGGACATCGCCTTCAACCTCACCATTACCGAGGCTGAAATTCACTGCCCGCAACTCACCCAACCCTTCTTGCAGCAAGGCGAATTAACGCTTTCCCTTCCCTCGCTACAAGATCCACTCCAAGCCACGTTGAATGCGCTTCTGTTAGATATTAAAACCACGGCGAACGCCACACTAAATGCCCCCATCACCATCGTTGAAAAGGGCGTCACCCCAGCCCTTCTCCAACAGGCTACAGTCGCCTTGGATGCACCGTGGATGACGTTAGACCTCAAGAGCACGGCAAACCCAACGGCACCGTTGCCCGACGCCACGCTCTCCTTCTCCATCAATACCGGGCGCGCCTTCGCATTGCTCCGTCCGCTCAACCTCTTGCCCGCTGACCTCAATAGCGTCTCAGGTCATTTGGGAGCATCGGCGACACTGCAAGCCACCGATGCCGAACGCCTCAATCTTGCCGCCACCCTCACGAGCACCGACCTCTCGTGCGCCTACAATGGCCGCAGTATTACCTGTTCGCCCGCGCTCTCAGCTGCCCTGAGCTTCGACCCCAAGAATCTCTTAACCACCTCCGTCCAAACCTTTACCGCCACCCTTCCAGGGCTCACCGTGCAAGGCGCAGGCACCTTGACCAATGGCACCTTTGACGCCACCTTCCAGTCCGCCCCCTTCTGGCACACCTTCTCCCCTTTCATTGGCAACTATCCGCTCAAGCGTCCGTTGGATGCCACCTTACACCTACGCGCCCTCAACCAACACTTGGAGGCCGACCTAGGCTTGCGTTGCGACGAGACGACCTTGGCTACGGCGAACCTCAAAGCAGAGGAACTCAATCCGCAGGCGCAGTCTTTCAAGATGCTCAAGATGAATACACATTGCGTCCTGGCACCGTTCGTTTCGCTCTTTGATGCCTTGCCCGAATCCATGCACGTTGCAGGCGATCTTCATACGAACCTCGCCGCAATCGGTTCGCTCCAAGATCTCAAAGCCAATGTCGTCTTCACCTTACAGAATGCCGACCTGCAAACCACCTCATGGAAAATCAAGGAAGCCGCCTTACTTGAAGGACGCGCAGCCCTCACCTTACAAGACCAACACGTAACCTTGAGCAACATTGCAATCACCTCGCCGATTGCTACGGCTCAGGGTCAACTCCAAGCGCTCCTCAACGAGAATCCGACCGCAACGGTACAGTTGGATGGCACCCTCACGCCAGAGGTACTCTTCCGTAAATGGCGTGTATGGGGGAAGGACGAAACGCCGTTCGCAGTGACGGGCGACCTCACCTATGCCATCTCGGCAAACAAACCCGATACGACGCTCACCTGCAATGCAAAACTGGCCAACGACAATCTCGTTCTGCAGCCCCATGAAGCCGACGCCATACCCTTCCCATTCACACTTGACATTCATGCCGAACACGATCGTGACAACGTGACCTTAAACACCGCCACCTTCACGATCCCATGGCTTAACCTTGAAACTACAGGCGCATTCGCGCTTCAATCCCAACGCCTCGCGCTCAAGGGACAACTCACCCCCGACTTTGACACCCTCTTCACAACACTCCCTGCCCTTGCCAAGCAACGCGAGACC
>JAFYMU010000231.1 GCA_017548245.1 Kiritimatiellia bacterium
CACCTCCTCTTCTCGAGTTCCACCCAAGAGGCGAATGACAACCGTTATGGCGCGTCAAAACGTGAGGGCCGTAATCGTTTGGCCGCTTGGGCAAAACGGAACCACGCGCGCTTCACTGGCTGCGTCATCCCCAATGTCTTCGGTCCCTACGGCAAGCCCTACTACAACTCTGTCGTCGCCACCTTCTGCCACCAATTAACCCATGGCGAAACGCCAACCATTCAAACCGATGGGCTGATTAAGTTGGTCTATGTGGGCGATTTGTGCAACGATTTACTGCAGATTATCCAACAGGGCGAAACCGCGGACGAACGTCCCATTACGCCTCGCAACGAATGCCGCGTCTCGGAATTGTTGGCCACCTTTACCACCTTTAAGACCGAGTACTTTGACAAGGGTGTCATTCCCAATCTGCAAACGCCTTTTGAGATTCAGCTCTTCAACACCTTCTGCGGTTACATCGACCACCAGACCTTCTTCCCCTTCAACCTCACCGCGCACACCGATGCCCGCGGCTCCTTTGTGGAAGTCTTGCGGTTGGCTGGCATGGGCGGCCAAGTCTCCTTCTCCACCACCAAACCGGGCATTACGCGTGGCAATCACTACCACACGCGCAAGATCGAACGCTTTGCCGTCATCAAAGGACGCGCTCAAATTCAGATTCGCCGCGTCGGTACAGAAGAACCCATCACCTTTACGCTTGACGGTTCGCAACCTGCCTTTGTCGACATGCCGGTTTGGGCGACGCACAATATTACCAACATTGGCGATGAAGAGCTTTACACCCTCTTCTGGATCAACGAATTTTACAACCCTGAAGACCCCGACACCTTCTTTGAGGAAGTTTGAGTGATGAGCAAATCCAAACTAAAAGTTCTGTCGATTGTGGGCACGCGCCCCGAAATCATTCGTTTGGCAGCCGTAATTAAGTTGTTGGAGGCCCATGTGGATCACAAGATGGTGCACACGGGCCAGAACTACGATTACGAACTCAACCAGATCTTCTTTGAAGACCTTGGCTTGCGCAAACCCGACTACTACCTCAATGTGGACACCTCCTCCTTGGGCCATGTCTTGGGTGAAACCTTGATTCGCGTGGAAGAGGTCTTCCTGCAGGAACAACCCGATGCCGTGCTCATCTTGGGCGACACCAATGCCGCCATCGCAGGCATTATGGCCAAGCGCATGAAGATTCCCATCTACCACATGGAAGCAGGAAACCGTTCCTTTGACCTCAATGTGCCAGAAGAGATTAACCGCCGTATCATTGACCATATCGCCGACTTCAACTTGGTCTACACCGAGAACTCGCGCCGCCACCTCTTGAGCGAAGGCTTGCCCCATCGCCACGTCTACGTGACAGGTTCGCCGATGTACGAAGTCTTGATGCAGAACATGGACAAGATTCAAGCCTCTGACATCTTGACGAAGCTCAACCCTGAAAAGGGCAAGTACTTTATCGTCAGCTGCCACCGCGAAGAGAATGTGGACTTCCCGACCAACTTGAAGAAAATCATCACCTTCCTCAATGCCATTGCCGAGAAATACGACATGCCGGTCGTGGTCTCCACACATCCCCGCACGCGCAAACGCATTGAAGCATTGGGCGATATCCACATCGATTCGCGCATCCAATTCCTCAAACCCTTCGGCTTCTTTGACTACAACGCCCTACAGTTGAACGCCAAGTGCGCCATCTCCGATTCGGGCACCATCAGCGAAGAATCGTCGATGCTCAACTTCCCCGCAATCACCATCCGTCAAGCCTTGGAACGCCCCGAAGCCATGGATGCTGGCACCATCATCTTGACTGGCCTTGACCCCGAAACCGTGCTGGACGCAATTGAAGTCGTCCTCGCCGAATTTGAGGCCAATGGCGGCGCATACGACCGTATCTGCCCAGAATACCAGGTCACCAACACCTCTTGGCGCGTCCTCAAACTCATCCTCGGCACCGCTAAACTCGCCAACCGTTGGCGCGGCATCGAACAAAAGCACTAATTCCCTTATGAAAAAACAACGCCTGTTAATTCTGACAGAACGCTTTTTTCCTGAAGAATTCCTGATTAACGACCTCGCAACCGCTTGGCAACAACGCGGTTACGAGGTCGAACTGTTGACGCAGGTGCCCAGTTACCCCCACGACCGCATCTACGACGGCTATACCAATCGCCTCTTCCAGACCACCCGCGAGTTCCACGCCATCCCCATTCACCGCGTGCGAACCGTACTGGGCTACAACGCGAGCCTCGTTCGCAAACTCCTCAATTACATCTCCTTTGCCTGTTTGACCAGCCTCTGGGCCCTCTTCAACGGGTGGCGCTATGACCGCGTCTTCATCTACCACACTGGGCCGCTCACCATGGCCTGCGCCGCGCTCGTCTTACGCTTTGTCTGCCGTAAGCCTACGATGATTTGGACGCAAGATGTGTGGCCCGACACCGTTTATGCCTATGGCTTTAAGCAAACGCCCCTCAAGAAGATCCTCCTCAACACCTTTGTCTCCACCATCTATGCCGCTTGCCGCGCCATCTCGGTAAGTTCGCCGAGTTTTGTCCAAAAGCTCGCCCCCTACACCAAACGCCCCGTTCACTTTATTCCCCAGTGGACCACACAAACCATTGAAGAGGTCGCGCCACCCCCTCCGCATGAAAAACGCATCTTTACCTTTGCCGGCAATTTGGGTTCGGTACAAAACTTAGAGATGCTCGTTGAGGTCTTTGGCGAACTCAATCCGCCCAATGCCGAACTCCATCTCGTCGGCGGCGGCGTTTCTCTCGAACCCCTTCGCAAGCAAGTGGCCACCCACCACTACCAGAACATCTTCTTGCCCGGACGCAAACCGCAGTCCGAAATGCCCAAGTGTTTTGCCGAATCCGATGTGCTCATCATCTCGCTCAAATCCGAATTCGCAATGACGCTCCCTGCCAAGTTCCAAGCCTACGTTGCCGCAGGCCGTCCCTTATTGGGCATTTTGGGAGGTGACACCGCAGACCTCATTCGCCAACACCACCTGGGCCTTGCGTGCGACCCAACGCCTGATGCCATTCGCGCTGCCTTTAAGGCCTACCTTGAGACCCCTCAAGCCACCTTGCACCAATGGGGCGAAAACGCCCTTGCACTCTCGCAAAGCGCCTTCAATCGCGACCATATCATTGACCAAATGACCCAACACTTGGACAATTGTTAACGTGTATCATCCCTAAATCCCAAAAAAACACGAGGCGCGGCCAAACGGTCGCGCCTCGTCTTTGTGCATCGCCCAAGGGCTTACTTGCCAGCGGCTTTACGCTTATCTGCGGCGGGCTGGCCAATGATCGCCTTGATACGGCGAACGCCTGCAGAGGAGCTCTCTTCCTTCTGGATCTTGAAGGCCACCAATTCGGCGGTGTTTTCAGCGTGCGGACCACCGCACACTTCCTTGGAGAAGTCGCCCATCGTGTAGACCTTCACCTGTTCGCCATACTTGGCGGTGAAGAGGGCGGTTGCACCCGCAGCCTTCGCCTCTTCAATGGCCATGGTTTCGCAGGTAATCGGCAACGCGCGATTAATCTGTTCGTTCACCATATCTTCCACCTGCTCCAACTGTTCCTTGGTCATCTTCTCACCGTGCGAGAAGTCAAAACGCAAACGTTCGGCAGTGATATTCGACCCCTTCTGGTTCACATGTTCACCCAAGACAATCTTGAGCGCCTTGTGCAACAAGTGGGTCGCGGTGTGCAAGCGCGTGGTCTGTTCCGAATGGTCAGCCAAACCGCCCTTGAAGACGCCTTCACCCTGCTTAGAAGCCTCTTTGTGCTTCTCTTCAGCCTTGTTGAAACCATCGATATCCACGCTCATACCACGTTCGGCAGCGAGTTCCTGGGTCAACTCCAAGGGGAAGCCATAGGTATCATAGAGCTTAAAGGCCGTCTTACCCGAGATCTGCGTCTGACCATGCTGCGCCATCACGCTCGCAATCTTTTCGAATTCGTGACGCCCCTGCGTCAAGGTCTTGGCAAAACGCTGTTCCTCTGCGGTGAGTTCCGAGAGAATCAACTCGCGCTTTTCAAGCAATTCGGGATAGAAATTCTGATACGTGCCAATCACGATATCGGCCATCGTTGCGGTGAAACCTGCGGGCAAGCCGAGATCCATCCCGTAACGCACCGCGCGGCGAATCAAACGACGCAACACATAGTTCGCGCCCACATTACCCGGCTTCACGCCACCCTTGGGGTCACCCAAAATGATGGTCGCCGTGCGCATGTGGTCGGCAATGATACGTTCGGCACGAATACGCTTCTCATCGTCCAAGGTGTTGGTGGTGAGTTCACGAATCTTTTCCAAGAGCGGCAAGAAGAGTTCGGACTCATACACGTTGTTGTAACCATTCAACATGCAAATGGTGCGTTCCACACCCATGCCCGTGTCCACGTTATGCTGGGCCAACGGCACATACTTGCCCTCTGCAGTCTTATTGTACTGCATGAAGACGTCATTCCAAATTTCAATGTACTTACCGCAACCGCAACCCGGCGAACACGATTCGCAGCACGGTTCCTTACCCGTATCAATGAACATTTCGGTATCCGGACCACAAGGACCCGTGGTGCCCGCAGGACCCCACCAGTTATCTTCGCGCCCCTTCGGGTAGATGTGATCTTCAGGAATGCCCTGTTCCTTCCAGTAAGCAATCGCCTCATCATCACGCGGAATATCACCCTCGCCCTCAAAAACCGTCACAGAAAGCTGCGCCGGATCAAAGCCAAGATG
>JAFYMU010000232.1 GCA_017548245.1 Kiritimatiellia bacterium
GGCTTTGATTGCGCGTTTGGGAAGTGCCGATGCGTTGCTAGACGAGGTCTTTATCCCCACCAACTTCTATGTGGCGAAGGACGGCTTGCACTTCGTCTACAATGTCTACGAAGTCGCCTGCTATGCCGCCGGCACCTTGGACATTGTAATTGATCCCGCCACCCTCTAAAAAGGCCCCTAACGGATGGTTGATTTAGAGTTCACGGACTACACGGGCCGTTCTGCGGCATAGCCGCTCTTTCCGTGTTTTCGGTGTATTCTGTGGTTTCTTACACCGTCAACGGCTTGGCCATGCGGGCTCATGCCGCAAGAAACGTTGCAACCGTTTTGCGCTGGCGGTCGCCCTGATTGCATCGCGCACAAGGCCAGTGAACCGTTTTTTCTGACCTGCACTGCGCGCCTCACGAGCCGCGACCATCAATTCTGCTGCCGTCCAATCGGGATCTCCCCTGCGATTGAGTTCGGCCAACCATGACGCAATTAGGCTCTGGTCGGCATGGACTAATGCCGCCAAATCGGGCCACGTCTCAGGAATCTTCTGCAAGGCCGTGAGCGTCACCTCGTCCCGATGATGACGCACTGTCAAACGTTCAAAGCACGCCGCCGCCCCAACGGCATCTTCCGCTTCGCGGTAGGGGGCAAAGAGAAGCGGCAAGATCAGTGCTTGGGTTCGGTCATCAAGGGGTTCGGCTTCAAGATAGGCTTCAAGATTCTCGGGCTTAATTTTGCCCTTCATCAAATCCAACGCGCGCTTCACATTCGCCTTCTCACGTTCGGCCTCGGCTAACAAGGCCTGCTGAAGCGTTTTGGGGTCGGCCTTGGCATCTAAGAGTTGGCGCACGGGCATCACTTCAATCGCGCCGCGATACAAGAGCACACCCTTACGGAAGACCGCCACAAAGGGGTAGTTGAGGCGCGAGGTGTAACCAAACAAAGCCTCCCAGTCTCCCGAGGCAAAGGTGAGCTCGGGCAGGGGTGCTGCGGTGGTCTTGGCCCATTGACGCAACTTGCGTTCGTTCTGGCGATCGACCACGGTGAGCAAACGGTACTGCGTCGGCAACGCCGCCTCCACGAGTTTGCCCGGTAGGAACCGTTGGGTCTGCTGCGTAATGCGCTCCACCTGCCACGGGTGCTGCCAGAGTTCGATGACGAGCAACGTCTCATCCGCGGGCAACGCCTTGCCCACCAATTCGGCATAGGGCGCCAAATCCCCCGAACTGCTCGTGACATCGGCCTCTTCAAGGGGTAAACAACGTACCTCTTCGGGTTCGAGTTTGGGAATGTAAGGGGTGGTGTAGGCTTGGTAAGGGTGGGCCGCCACCGCTTGCGATTGCAAACGAATCGCCTCCTCCCATTGCCCTGCCGCGGCTGCTTGGTCGGCTTGCGCTTCTAAGGCATAGACTGGCGCCATTGGATCGGGCGGTGGGGGTTCGTTCGCCGGATTGTAGGGGCGGTTATCGCGTAACGAACGCAATCGTTCGGCCGTGAGCGAACCCGGATGGCCCGTCCACACCACAACCCCATTGCGCACCGCACACGCGTAAGGAATTCCCTGGAACTTGAGCGTTTGACGTAAGCGGTTCGCACGATCCACCACAATCGGATAGGTCGGCGGAACTGGTTGCTTCTGCAAAAAGGCGACAATCTGATCGTTCTTCAAACGGTCGGAAACGTTGACGCCGATGATGTGAATCCCCTCATCCTTTAGCGTTTGCCAAAGGTTTTCCACATGCGGCATTGCGCGAACGCATGGCCCGCACCACGACGCCCAACACTCCAAGACATAAACCTCGTCCTTTGCCCACGCCTGTGGCGCCTGTCCAACAAGCCACTCCTTCGGCAACGCCTCCACCGAAAAGGTCACCTCGGCGAACGCCACCGCTGCGCACATCCATGCGCCCATTACCATCGCAAAACGTTTCATGCCCCTATTGTAGCAAACGCTCCCGCTACACCCATCTCTTCATCTTTCTACTTTCCAACCCCATCACAGCCGAACGCGCCACAGAAAAGCCCCCTCTGCTTTAGCCCAGAGGGCTGTTATTGGCTGAACGTTACGGGTCGTCAGAGGAGGGGAGAGCCGTGTAAAAGATGGGGGCGCTGCTCCAGCGTTGCCTATTTGATTCATTGCCCATCTAAGGCGTTAGCCTTCGCCCATCTTGTCTGAGCCTATCCACAGTCAGGGTTAAGTGCTGCCGCTCGTCAATCAGGCTTGCTTAAGCTATCAGAGGGAAATGACTGAATCAGTCGTACATGTCATGTACAAGCGCGCCATTGACGGCTCGCGCGGCGGCGGTTAGCGTTAGGCATTATGGGGTAGGTGTTTTGGGTTGACCGTAGTGCCAAATCGGTTGAATTTTGCCGTTTTAGGGGGATTGTTTTCACATTTTGTAAAAAGAATCCCCCTAAAACGCACATTTTCGCATTCGATAAGGGTATGCTTCGTGAATGAGCTTACGCTGTAGGACAACCGCTGTCCGCGTTCGCGCGGCGGCTAGCGTTAGGCATTATGGGGTAGGTGTTTTGGGTGGCCCGTTGCGCCAGGGTGGTTGAAGGCCGCGGCGCATTTGGTTGAAGGGCGTTTTGGAACGCATGCGCGAACGGAAGCCCTCGGTGCTCTCGCGCAATTGGGTTCGGCGTGCTTCAAGGAGTTTGCTGAAGAGTGATTCAAAGAGGGGATTCTTGGTGTCGTCGGGGAGGGACGAACCAAAGAAGAGCACTTCCAATGCGCCTGCGAGGCGTTCGCTCTGCATACGTGCTTGCTGATTTTGTCGTGGCGAACGGTGCAGGTGGCTGCTATCGGCCACCGAGAAGCGCACCGTGGCAAGGAGGACTTGCGGATCGTCTTGCCAACGGCCCAAGAGTTGCTTGGCAATCTGACGCGCGGAGGTGAGGCGTTGTTCGTCCTCTGTTGTCAAGGGGGCTGCAGTTTGGTTGAGGCGTTCGGTCATGCGGTTGAGTGCCGCAATGCTGTAGGCTGGGTGGTGTTGCGCCTCGCTTGCCAACTGCAAGCGCGCGGCATCAAGATTGAGGTCGGCAGGAATGTCGGTGGGGGCTTGTTCGAGCAGGGTGTAGTAGAGGTGACGCAAGTCTGCGTTTTCGGGTTGCTGTTCGAGCAAGGTTTGGGCGACTTCAAGGGCGCGTGCGAGGAAGGGCGCTGCCACTTCAGGGGCGAGGAGGGTGCAGGCGCGAACCGCTTCCGTGCGGCTCTCAGCATCCGGCGCGTTCAAGTAAGGGGTAATCGCGAGGGCAAGGGCGTTGGCCTCTTCGGGTTCCTCGGCCAAACGCAAGGCTTCGATCAAACGGTTCTGCGTTTGCAAGGTGGGGTGGGCGGCGAACTGACGGCGGAAGGCGGCCACGGCTGTGGCATAGTCGCCGGTGTGAAGGGCAACAAAACCAATCACGCCCTCGGCCGTCGCAATGCGTTCGCGCGTTTGGTCGCGGCGTTCAATCACATCGCGATAGTAGGGAATGAGTGCGTCTAACAGCACTGCACCGCGACGCGAGGGGTCGTCTTGGCCCACATATTCAAAGGTACAGGCAAGCGCGGTGTTCGCAACGGTAAGGTTCGCCTCTGCCGTGGCCAGGGCTTTGAGGGTTCGGTTATGGCTGAGGGTGAGCAGGGTGACGCAGAGTATCGCGCCGCAGAGCAGGGTGGCCGCGAGGGAGGCGGCGAGGGGTTTGCGTTTGGACCAGAGCCAGAGGCGACGCAAAAGCGGCGAGGGGCGAACC
>JAFYMU010000233.1 GCA_017548245.1 Kiritimatiellia bacterium
GAAGTGTTTGCTTTATATGTCTATAATGCGTGCGCTAAAAAATGTACTTATTACGAGCTCGGCAGCAGAAAATAGCTATTTGCCTAAAGTTGATATTTATTAGAGCGTGATCGAATGAGGAAATTTGTGGCGTTCACTTGAGAGGTGGACGCCACTTTTGTTTTTTTGACGAGGAAAAGTGTGTGAAAATTGAAAAAAGGGGGGGGATTAATAAACCGCGTACATGTGAGGCTGGAGGCAGCGTATGATAAGAATCCAACCGCAACGGTGCAGGATTAGATTCGCCTCGCATTGCGCAAATAAGTGCCGTGGACGACCGTATGGTACAGCAATAAGAGAATGCTTGATTCGTGACGCACGGTCAAGCATTTGTCATTTTTAGGATTTAGAGGTAAAAAGTTGCAAAAAAACGTCTCTTTCGGGTGTTTGTCACTTGCAGAAAGAGCGCGCAAATGCTAGAATGTTCTTATAAGTTTGAGAAAGGTTGTAACTGCATTATGGAAAACTTAGATGCTTTGTTAAACAAGATTCGCAGCGAAGGTGTGGATGCCGCTAAGGCTGAAGCGGATACGCTTTTGGCAACGGCAAAGGCTGAAGCCGCTGCAATTGTCGCAGAAGCCAAGAAGACGGCGGATACGATGGTCGCTACCGCAAAGGCTGAAGCGGAGCGCGCTGCACAGGGTGCAGAGGCAACCATTCGCCAGGCTGCTCGCGATGTGCTCTTGAAGTTGGGCCAGGATATTACGGCCTTGTTGGAACGCACCCTCGGTGGCGCCGTGGATGAAAGCTTGAAGGCTGCTCCCTTGGTGGAACAGTTGGTCAAGGATGCATTGGCCGCCTATTTGAAGGATGGCACGGCAGAAGTGGTGACGGCTCCTGATATCGCGAAGGCGTTGAAGACGGCGCTTGCAAAGCAGAAGGAAGTCACGGTGGTGACCGATGCTCAGATGGGCACGGGCTTCCGCGTGAAATTGGCTGGCGGTCGTATCGAACACGATTTTACGGGCGCTTCGGTTACGGAAGCGTTGGCCGCATTGTTGCGTCCGCAGTTGGCCCAGTTGCTGAAGGACTAATGGTATGAGTCTCGGCTATTTATTGGCCTCACTCCCGATGCTTGCGCCGGAACGCGCTCCCCAGATTACGGTGGATGCGTTTGTTTCGGCGTGTGAAAGTGCATTATCTCAAAAGGACGCAGCGGCGGTGGAACTCCTCGTGCGCGGTTCGGATGATGCCTCCACGCATCCGTATGTGAAGCAGTGGCGAGATTTAGAGGCCGCGATTACAACTGCCGTGGGACAGCGTCGTCTCGCAAAGCGTGGCGGTGTAGGGGGCACCTTTGTGGCTCCTGAAACGGCAGCGTGTCCGGTTTGGTTAATCCGCGCGGTGGGAACTGCATTCGAATCAGCTCCTGATCCGTTGGCACGCGAAGAGGCTTTGATGCGTGTCTATTGGAGTGCGGCAGATGAACTGGGCGGATTTGATCCTGTGAGTAAGGGGCAGATCTTTGCGTATGCTGTGCGGTTACGTTTGGCAACGGCAAAGGCGGCTCGCGATGCACAGACCGGTGCAGCTCGTTTGGAGGCTGCATTGCCAACTCAGACGCTGTAATGGCGATTGGCTTTGAACTCATTTTAAGTTAAGGTTGCTCAATGAAAAAAACAACAGGCAAAGTAACGGGCGTCAACGGTAACATGATTACGGTGGCCTTCACCGGTGCTGTGGCGCAAAACGAAGTGGGATATGCGTGCATCCCTGACGGCGATCGCACGTTGCGATTGATGAGTGAAATCGTGCGTATCCGTGATGGCGTGGCGGACTTGCAGGTCTTCGAAGATACGCGTGACTTGAAGGTTGGCGACGTTTTGGACTTTTCGGGTGACATGCTCGCTGCCGAACTCGGCCCGGGCTTGCTCGGTCGCGTGTATGATGGTTTGTTGAATCCGCTTCCGGAATTGGCCGAACAGTGCGGCTTCTTCTTGCAGCGTGGTACGTACTTGCCTTCGTTGGATCGCGCCACCAAGTGGGACTTTACGCCCAAGGCTGCGGTGGGTGATCGTTTGACGGCTGGTGAAACGGTGGGCGTGGTGCCGGAAGGCGTTTATACGCACCGCATCATGATTCCCTTTGCTTGGCGTGGCGTGTACACGGTGAAGCAGGTGATGCCCGCGGGTGCTTACACGGTGGAAGATACCGTTGCTATCGTGACGGATGCGCAGGGCGTGGAACGCGAAGTGAAGTTGATGCAGAAGTGGCCGGTGAAGTTGCCGATTAACTGCTATGCCGAACGTTTGCGTCCGACCGAAACCCTCTCCACGGGTATCCGTTCGGTTGACACCTTCTTCCCCGTCGCGGTGGGTGGTACGTACTGCGTGCCCGGGCCCTTCGGTGCAGGCAAGACGGTGATTCAGCACCAGACCTCGCAGTATGCTGACGTGGATATTGTGATTGTGGCTGCTTGCGGCGAACGTGCGGGTGAAGTGGTGGAAACCTTGCGTGAATTCCCTGAATTGACCGACCCCAAGACGGGTCGCACGTTGATGGACCGCACGGTGATCATTTGTAACACCTCTTCGATGCCTGTGGCTGCTCGTGAAGCTTCGGTGTACACCGCGGTGACCTTGGCTGGCTACTATCGTCAGATGGGCTTGAATGTGTTGCTCTTGGCAGACTCCACCTCGCGTTGGGCTCAGGCTCTCCGTGAAATGTCGGGCCGCTTGGAAGAAATCCCTGGTGACGAAGCCTTCCCGGCTTACTTGGAATCGGTGATTGCAGGCTTCTATGAACGCGCAGGTCGTGTGCGTTTGAAAGACGGCTCGATTGGTTCGGTGACGATTGGTGGTACGGTGTCGCCTGCAGGCGGTAACTTTGACGAACCCGTGACGCAGGCCACGTTGAAGGTGGTGGGCGCATTCCACGGCCTTTCCCGTGCACGTTCGGATGCGCGTCGCTTCCCTGCAATTGACCCCTTGGATTCGTGGAGTAAGTACCGTTCGGTGATCGAACAGAATCGCGTTGAGAACTTGCGCGGCATCTTGCGTAAGGGCGCCGATGTGGAACAGATGATGAAGGTGGTCGGTGAAGAAGGTACCGCCATGGAAGACTTCATCATGTTCCTCAAGAAGGAATTGATTGACGCGGTGTACTTGCAGCAGAACGCCTTTAACGACGTGGACGCAAGTTCCTCGGTGGATCGTCAGAAGGCCTCCTTTGACGTTTTGGAAACGGTGGTTTCGGAAACCTATGCTTACACCGATAAGGGTGAAGCACGTCGCGCCTTCTTGCAGTTGCAGCAGGCATTCATTGACTGGAATAACACCCCCATGGGCGGCGCAGATTATGACACGCGTCGTGCCGCAGTTCTTCAGCTTGTAACGGAGGCTCCTCATGCATAAGCTCTATCACCAGATTGATAACATTTCCGGTTCTGTGGTTACTTTGCGCGCAGATGGCGTGAAGAATAAAGAGCTTGCAGAGATTGACTCCCGCACCGGCACCTCGCTCGCACAGGTCATTAAGTTGGCTGGCGACGAAGTGACCTTGCAGGTCTTCGCAGGTGCTCGTGGTATTGCTACGGACGCTCAGGTGCGCTTCTTGGGTCACCCGATGCAGGTGCCCTTTGGTGACGAACTCTTGGGCCGCGTCTTTACGGGTTCGGCCAAGCCGCGTGACAATGGTCCTGATTTGACCATGAATCCGACTGACATCGGCACGCCTTCGGTGAACCCTGCAAAGCGTATCATTCCGCGTAACATGGTGCGCACCGGTATCCCGATGATTGACGTCTTCAACACCTTGGTGGAAAGCCAGAAGTTGCCGATCTTCGCGCGTGCAGGTGAACCCTACAATGACTTGTTGGCACGTATCGCCCTTCAGGCAGAAGTGGATATCATCATTCTCGGTGGTATGGGTTTGAAGCACGACGACTACTTGGCCTTCCGTGACACCTTGGACGCTTCGGGCGCATTGTCGCGTACGGTGATGTTTGTGCACACCGCCGCAGACCCCGTGGTGGAATGTATGTTGGTGCCGGACGTCTCGTTGGCCGTTGCTGAACAGTTCGCCTTGAAGGGTAAGCGCGTCTTGGTGCTCCTCACCGACATGACCTCCTTTGCTGACGCCATGAAGGAAATCGCCATCACGATGGAACAGATTCCTTCGAACCGTGGTTATCCCGGTGACCTCTACTCGCAGTTGGCAGCGCGTTACGAAAAGGCTGTTGACTTTGAAGGTGCTGGCTCGATTACCATTTTGGCCGTGACCACGATGCCGGGTGACGACGTGACGCACCCTGTGCCGGACAACACGGGTTACATCACGGAAGGTCAGTTCTACCTCCGCAATGGCCGTATCGAACCCTTCGGTTCGCTCTCGCGTTTGAAGCAGCAGGTGAACAAGGATACGCGTGAAGACCACCGCACCATCATGGATGCTATGATTAAGCTCTATGCGCAGTACAAGGATGCCGCAGAAAAGCAGTCGATGGGCTTCCGTATGAGTGAATGGGACCGCAAGCTCTTGCGTTATGGTGCACTCTTTGAAGAAAAGATGATGGACCTCTCGGTGAACATTCCGTTGGAACAGGCTTTGGATTTGGGTTGGCAGATTTTGGCAACCTGCTTTGAACCGATGGAAACGGGTATTCCGTCGAAGATGGCCGATCGTTTCTGGCCGAAATCGTAAGTCTATTGACGTGCTTGATGCGAGGTCGCAATGGCGAAGATTAAGCATACAAAGACAGAACTTAAGGCGCAAACCGACGCGCTCAAGCGGTTTCAGCGCTTTCTGCCGATGTTGCAGTTGAAGAAACAGCAACTGCAGGCCGAAATTGCGGGCATCTCCGCAAAGTTGGCCGAAGTGCAGAAGCGTGAAGCCGCCGCCCGTAAGCGGTTGGATGCTTGGATTGCGCTTTATGCTGATGCAACGGTTTCCCCAGACCGATTAGTGACGTTTAAGGGCGTGCAGACTGCACAAGGCAATATCGCTGGTGTCGCAATTCCGATTTATGAAGGGATTGATGTTGAACCCGTGATGTTGGACCCTTATCGTACACCCGCATGGACCGATGATGCACAGGATATGCTCACCGAATTGATGGCGTTGCGCGCAGAGGGCGATGTGCTCGTGCGTCAGCGTGAGTTGATTCGTGAAGAATTGCATACCACCGGTCAGCGTGTGAACCTTTTTGAAAAGGTCAAGATTCCTGAATGTAAGGAAAATATCCGCGTGATTCGTATTTTCATCGGCGACGAACAGACCGCAGCGGTGGTTCGTGGCAAGATTGCCAAGGGACGTACGCCTGTTAAGAAAGAGGAGACAGACGAATGATCGTTCCGATGAAACAATTGACCTTGCTCTGCAC
Source organism: Kiritimatiellia bacterium (assembly GCA_017548245.1). Lineage (GTDB taxonomy): Bacteria > Verrucomicrobiota > Kiritimatiellia > RFP12 > DVOR01 > Spyradenecus. The sequence goes on from JAFYMU010000233.1 coordinate 5,360, forward strand.
GAGCGCTTCGCGCGATAAGGCGTTAACCGTCTTGCGTGAATTAGGTTGCGTCCATGTGAAGTTGGATGTGCGCGATGGTGAAGCCATTCGCCGTTCGGCTTCGGCAGTGGCAGCAGCAGAACAAGCCCTTCGCGTCTTGGATGTCGCTGAAAAGAATGGCACCTTTGCCTTCCGCCCGGATGCCAATTCGCCTGTTTCGGCTTACACCTTCACGGAATTGGAAGCCGTGGCAACTCAGCTTGAAGCGCCGACGAATACGGAGACGGTGAATACTACCGCCGAAGTGATTACGCGTTTGCGTGAAGAGGCGTTGGCCTATCAGTTGCAGTTGCGCCGCTACGAACCCTTTGGCGATGTGAATCCCGAAACCGTTTCGGCGTTGGCGAATGCGGGTCTGCAGGCCACCTTGTTCAAGGTGCCGAGCACGACCGAGTTGCCGACGGAAGGACTCTTCACCTTTGCCGCAGAAGCAGGCTTTACCTATGGCGTTTGGATGGCTGCCGAAGCGCTCCCTGAGGGCTTTGAAGCAATTCCGTTGCCGGAAATTGCCACCACTGAAATGCGTCGTCGCGTAGATGTGGCCGATGCCCTCGCGTTGCGTTTGGTGATGCAGCTTGTGGATGTTGCCGCAACGTTGCGTCCGACGTTGGCCGCGGCGGTGAAGGCGGCCATGGATCAAAAGACCGCTGTTGAAGTGGCTTCGAACCTCCATGATGCCGATGAAATCGCATGGTTGCAAGGCTATCTTCCTGACCGCACGGTATTGGATGTTTTGGCCAAGGCGGATGCTGAAGGGTGGGGCGTCGTCCTCAAGGATGTCGATCCAGATGACCCCAATGTGCCCGTGCTGTTGGAACCGCCTCGCGGATTCCGAGCCATTGGCACCCTTTTCAAAGGCTTGGGTATTTTGCCTGGCTACACGGAAGGCGACTGCTCGGTGCCGTTTTACCTCTTCTTCTCGCTCTTCTTCGCGATGTTGGTGGGCGATGCAGGTTATGGCGCCGTGATGTTGGCAGGTGTGCTTGCCGCTGGTTGGAAGTTGCGCAAGTCTGAAGCTGCGCGTCCGTTGCTCTTAATCTTGACGGTCTTCTGTCTCTCGACCATCTTCTGGGGTATTCTTTCGGGAACCTACTTCGGAATTGCAAAGGAGGCATTACCGGCTTGTTTGAGCGCGATTCCGACCGTGGCGTGGTTGGGAAGCAACGATAATATCATGTTCTTGTGCTTCTTGATCGGTGCTTGTCACATCTCCGTGGCACGTCTTTGGAATGCCGTCCTGTTGGCCCCTAATATCAAGATGTTGGGCGAACTCGGTTGGCTTGGCGTGACGTGGAGCATGTTTATGATTGTCTGCGGCATCGTGGTGGGATGGTTTACGCAGCCCGATTGGGCTTGGTGGCTTCTTGGTGGAAGCACCTGCGTCATCCTGATTCCGCTTATTGCAGACATCAAGCACGAAGGCGTCAATATTGGTATGTTGCCCTTAAATGTGATTAGCGCAATGGGTGATATCATCAGTTACGTACGTCTCTTCGCCGTCGGTTTGGCCTCTGTCAAGGTCGCAGAAAACTTTAACAACATGGCACTCAGTTTGGAATTGCCCTTGGTGTTACGCATTTTGGCCGTTTGCGCCATCTTGCTCGTAGGCCATGGCCTCAACCTTGCAATGGGTGCACTCTCGATTCTGGTTCACGCCGTTCGTCTGAACACATTGGAATTCTCCAATGCCAAGGGCATCACTTGGGCCGGACAACCCTACAACCCTTTTAAACAACCTCAACAGTAAAGGATACATTACACTATGGATACCGCACTTACCGTCGCAGGCGCAGTTGCCTGTCTCGCACTCTCTGGCTTGGGCTCGGCAATTGGTACCGGTCTCGCCGCCGCAGGTGCAGTTGGCGCTTGGAAGAAATGCTATGCACAGAATCGTCCAGCACCCTTCTTGCTCCTCGCTTACGTCGGCGCACCGATCACCCAGACCCTCTATGGGATGATTTTGATGTTCACGATGATTGGCACGCAGGTGGTCACCGGTGGTGGCATCGGCATGCTCATCCTCGGCATCTTTGCGGGTCTTGGCATCGGCATGTCGGCTATTTTCCAGGGCCGTGCTGGTGGTTGCGCCGCTGATGCTCAGGGCGAAACGAGCCAGGGCTTCACCAACAACCTCGCTGCTCTCGGTATCGTGGAAACCACGGCAATCTTCGTCATGGTCTTCACC
>JAFYMU010000234.1 GCA_017548245.1 Kiritimatiellia bacterium
CATTCATCATTCATAAATCATCATTGGCAATGTTGAGGCTTAATTGGGGGTTGAATCGAGGCTCGATTGGACTTCAATCGAGGTTCAATTGATCGTCAATCGAGGCTCGATTGAGAGGGCAAAACAAGCGCTTTTGAAGGGGGCAAAAAGGGTTGTTTTTGGGGGTAAAATGGGGCGGCAGATTAAAAAATGTGGGGCGGTTTATTTTTTTAGTGTCTTTTCGGTTGGGGTTTTGGTAAACTTTTTGCGATTTTGTATTTATTATTTGAAGGAGTTTTCAATGCTCAAGCTCAAAGGTGTTTTTAGTGCGCTGGTGACCCCGTTTAACGATGATGGGTCGGTGGACTATGGTGCGCTGCGTGCCAATATTGATTGGCAGATTGAACAGGGTGTGGCGGGTGTTTGCCCTGTTGGCACGACGGGTGAATCGCCGACGCTCAGCCCCGCAGACCACTTGAAGGTGATTGAGGAAACGGTGGATGTGGTCGCTGGCCGCGTGGTGGTGATCGCTGGCACGGGCGCCAATTCGACCGAAGAGGCTTTGCATTTGACGCAGGCTGTGCAGCATCTCGGTGTGGACGCCACGCTTCAGGTGACGCCTTACTACAACAAGCCGAATGCTGAGGGGCTCTATCGTCACTTCTCGGCGGTGGCTGATTTGGGCGTGCCGGTGGTGCTTTACAATGTGCCGGGTCGTAGCGCGAAGGAAATCCCGTTGGATGTCGTGGCGCGTTTGGCCAAGCATCCGAATGTGTGCGCCATCAAGGAAGCGGCTGGTAGCGTGGATCGCGTGTCGGCGATTCGCCAGATTGCTGCTGATTTGACGATTCTCTCGGGCGATGATAGCTTGACGTTGCCGATGATTTCGGTGGGCGCTGAGGGCGTGATTTCGGTTTGCTCGAACGTGATTCCGCGTGAGATGAGCCAGTTGGTGGCCTTGGCATTGCAGGGTGACTATGCAGGCGCTCGTGCCCTTCACGAGAAGTATTATCCGCTCTTCCGTGATATGTTCTGCGATACGAACCCGATTCCGGTGAAGGCCGCTTTGGCGATGATGGGCAAGATTCGTCAGGTTTACCGTTTGCCGTTGTGCGAACCCTCTGAGGCGAACATGGCGGTGATTCGTAAGACGATGGAAAAGCTCAACTTGATCTAAGGAGCGCACGATGAAATTGGCTATTCTCGGTGGTGCTGGTCGCATGGGGCGTATGTTGATTGACTGCGCTAAGGAAATGCAGATTCCAGTGGTCGCGGTGACGGAAATCCCTGGCAGCGCTTGGATTGGTCAGCCGGCAACGGATGGCGTGGTCTTCCAGGATACGTGGCCGACGAACGCTGATGCCGTGATTGACTTCACCTTCCACACCTGTGTGAAGGACAATTTGGCAAACGCCGTGGCTTGTGGCCAGACCTATGTGTTGGGCACAACGGGTTTGACCGATGAGGAGTTGGCGGCGGTGGATGCTGCGGCAACGCAGATTCCGCTCTGCTTTGCGCCGAACTTCTCGTTGGGCGTGAACTTGTTGCTCGAATTGGTGCGTCGCGCAGCATCGGTGTTGGATACCTCCTACGATGCAGAGATCGTGGAAATGCACCACCGTCACAAGAAGGATGCTCCGAGCGGTACGGCTTTGGGCTTGGCTCAGGCGTTGGCAAAGGGCCGTGGCGTGAATTTGGATGAGGTGGCGAACTATGGTCGCCATGGCATCGTGGGCGAACGCCCCGCTGGCGAAATCGGCATTCATGCGTTGCGTGGCGGTTCGGTGGTGGGTGACCACACGGTGATGTTTGCCGCCGACGAAGAACGCGTTGAGATTACGCATAAGGCGGTTTCGCGCGCGGCTTTCGCCAAGGGCGCATTGAAGGCTGCTCAGTGGTTGGAAGGTCGCACGCCGGGCCTCTACAACATGCGTCACGTCTTGGGTTTTGAAGCCTAATGGATTGATGTACCATGGCAAGGGCGGTTCTTGCACTTGGCAGTAATCTTGGAGACCGTGAAGGGTTTTTATCCTTCGCGGTCTCTTCGCTTTCTGCACTTCCGGGCACACAGGTGTTGCGGCTTTCAAAGCAACGTGAAACAGCGCCTGTGGATGTGCCTGAGGCCTTTGTGGATCTGGCCTTCTTAAATATGGCGGTGTTGATTGAGACCACCCTCTCCGCGGAGGCGTTGTTGACGGCGGCACTCGCCATCGAGGCGGCGGCTGGACGCGTGCGAACGGTTCGGAATGGCCCGCGCCCATTGGATGTGGATGTGATCTTATATGAAGGGGTGACGAGCACAACAGAACGTCTTACGCTCCCGCATCCGCGTGCACATCTACGTGATTTTGTATTGGATCCCTTGCGTGATTTGGGTTTTGCGCGGGAGGATATTTTGGAGAATCGCTTCCCATGAGTTTTCGAAGCGCGCGATTAATCGGTTGGGGCAATCTTGTCTTGGGCGGCTTTGCACTCCTTATTTGGTGGTGTTTGAGTCGGCAGGACATCGTGAATGAAGCGCCAGTTACGGCCACGGTGGTGCACTGTAGCAATGTGGCGGCGGCCGAACGTGCCATGGCGCGTTCGCAAAGCGAGACGGTGCGTTTTCTCTTGGCGATTGAATCGGCATCGGTCGCGCAGGCACTCAAGGTGGCGTACCCAACGGTTCAGGTGGTGAGTGTATCGGCTCGCGTCTTGGTTTGCGATGTGCCGTTGGCGTTGGCTCGGTCGTGGGTGGATCAGGGGCTAACAATCCCAGGCGTGCGTTCCTTTGACGTTGAAAAACCGATTCAACTCTACAGCGCTGTGGCGACGGGCGCAACCTACTTGGATTTGCTCTCGCTGCAAACAGTTTCTGCGTTGGATGGCGGCGGCGAGGTGATTGCAGTCATTGATACGGGTATTAGCACGGGGGA
>JAFYMU010000235.1 GCA_017548245.1 Kiritimatiellia bacterium
CGTAACGGATGCCCTTTTCACCCTCTGGCGCGAAGGCGCATCGCGAGGTATTTACATCGGGTGGCAAGACGGCCAAACCCATATCGGCAGCCGCGGCCACCAACATCGGCATCTTATCGAAGTTACCCATTTCGGAGGAGATTTGTGCGCACATAAAGTCGGCAGGATAGTGCGCTTTGAGGTAACCCGTCTGGTAGGCCACGTAGGCATAACACACCGAGTGCGATTTGTTGAAGGCATAAGAAGCAAAGGCCTTCCAGTCACTCCAAATCTTTTCCGCAATCTTCTTCGCCTGTTCCTCGCCGCCCGAACAGTGCTTCATAAACTCCGGATTCTTCAAGCAACCGTCCAGGAACTTCACATAGAGTTTTTCCATGGTTTCGAGTTGCTTCTTACCCATTGCCTTACGCAAGGTATCGGATTCACCACGCGTAAAGCCGCCCAAGAGACGCGAGAGCAACATCACCTGTTCCTGATACACCGTGATGCCGTAGGTGTCCTTGAGGTACTTCTCCATCAGCGGATGGTCGTAGGCAATCTCTTCTTCGCCGTGTTTACGTTTAATAAAGGAGGGAATGTACGCCATGGGGCCCGGACGGTAGAGGGCGTTCATCGCCACCAAGTCTTCAAAACGGTTCGGGCGGAGCGAACGCAAGTGCGCCTTCATGCCATCCGATTCGAACTGGAACAAGCCGTCCGTTTCACCGCGCGAGAAGAGTTCGAAGGTCAGCTTATCTTCGATTGAAATCTTATCCATGTCGATTTCAATCCCGCGCGATTCCTTAATGGAGGCCAAACACGCCTTCAACACCGAGAGCGTCTTCAACCCCAAGAAGTCCATCTTCAACAAACCGATGGGTTCCACAAAGTGACCATCGTACTGCGTGGTCATCAAGCTTTCCCCTGCCGTCGGCACAATCGGGATCGTCTCCATCAAGGGGTCACGACTGATAATGATGCCGCAAGCGTGCACACCCACGTTGCGCGTCGTGCCCTCGAGGTTCATGGCCAATTCCAAGATGCGGCGTTTGAGCGGATCATCGCCCTCCATCACTTCGCCGAGCTTGGGGTTTTCCTTAAACGCCTTCGCAAAGGTAATCTTGGGCGTGTCGGGGATTAACGCTGCGAGCGCATTGGCATCGGGAATCGGATAGTCCAACACACGGCAAACGTCCTTAATAGCACTCTTTGGCGCCATAATGCCGAAGGTCGCAATGTGCCCCACGTGTTCGGCGCCATACTTCTCCGTGACCCATTCCAAGACCTGACCGCGACCATTATCGTCGAAGTCCACGTCAATATCAGGCATGGAGATACGGTCGGGGTTCAAGAAACGTTCAAAGAGCAGATCGTACTTGATGGGGTCAATATCCGTAATCGTGAGCGCATAGGCCACCGCACTACCCGCCGCCGAACCACGTCCAGGGCCCACAATCACACCGAGTTCACGCGCAGAGGTGATATAGTCCTGCACAATCAAGAAGTAACCCGGAAAGCCCATCTGTTTGATCGTGGAGAGTTCGAAGGCCAAACGTTCCTTGATTTCCTCGGTGAGCAACTCGCCCGGCCAACGCCGTTCGGCACCCTTCCACGTCAAATACTCAAGGAAGTCGCTCTCCAACTTGATACGCAGCACCTTCTCGTAACCGCCCAACTTCTCATAGCGGTCAAACTCATTCCGCAACGAGGTCTCGTCGAACTGTTTGGCGTAGGATTCTTCCGTACCAAAGGATTCAGGAATGGGGAATTTGGGCATAATCGGCGGCGAATCCAATTCATAGACCTCCACCTTCTCGGCCACTTCCACGGTGTTGTGAATCTGTTCCAGATAGTCTGGCAAGGTGGCGCACATCTCGTCGTAGCTCTTAAACCACTCTTGCTGCGTGTAACGCAAACGCTTCTCGTCGTTCAACTTCTTGCCCGTACTCACACAGAGCAAGACATCATGCGCTGGCCCATCGCTCTCCTTTAAGAAGTGCACGTCATTGGTGGCAATCACCTTAATGCCCAACTTCTTACCGAGGGCCATCATCCCCGCGTTGACCTTCAACTGACGCTGATAGAGTTCCTCGCGTTCATCCTCACCAAAGCCACGCACCGTCGAACGGTGCAGCATGATTTCCAGATAGTAGTCCTCACCGAAGAGCTGTTGATACCACTGCGCCTCCGCCTCGGCATCCTCCATGCGCCCTTCCGCCACCATACGCGCCACCACACCTGCAATACAGGCGGACGAACAGATAATGCCCTCGTGGTAACGTTCCAACAGTTCGCGGTCAATGCGCGGACGACCGTAAAAGCCCTCAATATGGGCCAAGGAAATCAACCGCAACAGGTTGTGATAACCCGTCAGATTCTTCGCCAACAAAATCAAGTGATCGCCACTGCGCACCGTACGATCCGCGCGTCCCAAACGCGAGACGTAGGCCTCACACCCCAAAATCGGCTTAACCCCCTCCTTACGACAAATATCATAGAAGGCTTTAAGACCATACAAGTTGCCGTGGTCTGTAATTGCACACGCCCGCATATTCAACGCCTTCGCGCGTTTCACCAAAGCAGGCACCTGACACGCACCGTCTAACAAAGAATAGGCGGAGTGCACGTGCAAATGAACAAAAGGCACCATCTCAGGTTGTTCCGACACAGACGAAGCAGAAGAATCACTCATAACCTTTTTATTATACCATTTCTCACCCCCCAACCTCTCCCCCAAAATCACAAATCATCAATCTTAATTCACAATTCATAACTCAACGAAAACGGCCACTGGAGCAATGCTCTCAGTGGCCAGGGGTGTTGTGTGTGTTGTGTAGGAGAATGTTTGAAAACGCGCGAATTATAGCACAACCAAAAAGAAATGCCAACAAATAAAATACTAAAACATTAAAAAATCAAACTTTTTCCCCCTTTTAATACGCCCATACCCTCCTTCAACACCTCTCTAGCCGCCCCTTTCACCATCATTCACCACACATCGAGGGTTGCCCCCTGCCTGTGCACTGTCGCCCTTTCAGGGTTTGAACAAATCGTAAGTCGTCCCCACAGTCCTCCCTTTTTCACACCATCCATCCCTTTTCACAAGGCGCGAGGAGAACGGGGCGCGCAGCGCCCCCGTCGTTTGCAAAACAAAAAAGCCTTCAAACGCGATGTTTGAAGGCTTTCAAAGACTGGAGCCAACTGACGGAATCGAACCGACGACCTGCGCATTACGAATGCGCTGCTCTACCTAGCTGAGCTAAGTTGGCTGAATGGCGGTAATAATACCAAAAGCGACTCACTAAATGCAAGGATTATTTGCAGGTAAGTAAAAGTTTTTCACTTCCCCCACCCTTACCCCTTAAAAAACAACATGGCGCAGTCCCCTGCGCCATGTGTTCAAGCGGGTACGAACGGGTGCCCTTATTGGAGAGCCGCGTCCAATTCTTCGAAGTCGCGCTTGTCCAACGGCAATACGGCGTCACCCAAGGCGGCCTTGAGTTTGTTCAAGTGCTGCTGTGCCGCGGCCTTATCATTCTGCTGGAGGGCAATCCAACAATCAATCAAACCCAAACGTGCGGCCGCAATCTCGGGCAGCCCGCTGTCCTTGAAGTAGGTGCGCGACTTGGCAAGCGCGGTCTTCGCCTTTTCGGGTTCGCCACCGCGCACCAAGGTCAATGCATAGGTGCCCCAAGCGGCCCAGCTTTCAGGCGAGAGCTGAATCGTCTTCAGCCCCATCTCCTTCGCCAAATCAGTCTGATTGGTACGGGCCAAGGCGTCTGCGTAGTTGTTCACCAAGTCAAAGGAGGGCGACTCCATGCCTTCCACTGCCAAACGGAAATACTTGAGCGAGGTCTCTACGTGACCATCTTCCAAGCGCTGCGAACCCACCACGAAGTTCGCGAAGGGGTGACGCGTGTCTTCACGCAAGATGGCCAATGCATCTGCTTCTGCCGAGGCCTTGTCTTCCAAGCGGCGGTCAAATTCAAGAATCTGTTCCAACAAACCGCGCACATTGGGGCGGATGGCATAGGCGCGACGATACTGTTTGCGTGCATCGTCCCACAACTTGAGGGCGCGACGTGCGGCATCTTCACGAGCAATCGGCGAAGGAATCTGCTTCGTATCCATGGAGAGACGCCAGGACTTGTCGGCTTCGTACTGCGCGATGCGGCCTTCCAAGATGTGCAAGAAGTAGAGGTCGCGCTTCTGAGCAGTGCGCTTGATGTTCTGCAAGATGAAACCAGAGGCGCGGTCAATATTGCCCTTTTCAATTTCGAGCATACCGAGCATTGCCCAACCCACCGCAGAGTCCTTGTGATTGGAGGTGTAACGGCCAATCGCCTTGGTTGCACCTTCCAAGTCACCAATCGCCATCATGTACGCCGTGCGGTCGATGTCCAATTCGTCCATCTCTGCACCTGCGGCCTCAGCCTTGGCGAGCCACTGCCCTGCTTCATTGGTCTTACCCTGCTGAATCGAGAGACGCGCCAAACCGCGCAACGCTTCCACGTTGTCCGGATTCATCGAGATTGCGGCGCGATAGTTTTCCATCGAACGCGAGGTCTGGCCTTGCAATTCGTAAATGGCCGCCACCACGGCACGCACCGTTCCCTGACGCGGGTCGGCCATATCAAGACTATCCTGGGCATTACGCAAACCCGCGAGCACCGATTCCGGTGCCGCCGACACGGCCCATTCCCAACCCAACTGCACGAAGAGGTCGTAGTTACGGATGTAACCATAGACGCGGCCCACGGCACTGAGGTCATAGCGGCGCGAACTCTTCTGTTGGGTCTTCAAGAAGTCTTCAAAGGCCTTATTCACGGCGATGCGTTCGTCTGCCAATTGGCCACGGCGCACGCAGATATCGTAGAGGTTGAGCAAAGCCGAAAGGTTTTCTTTGTGCGTCTTGAAGGCGTAGAGATACTGTTTGGCGGCGGCTTCATAGTGACCTTCGTCGTCCAACGCCGTACCCATGTTGTTCGCCATAAAGGCCAAATACTGACGCATGCGCAGATGGGTGTAAGCATTGAGGTCCCACCACGGCAACTCAGGCGTTGCCATCACCTCGGCCCAACGCGTCTGCAGCGCGGTCATTTCCGCCAACGCCTGTTCCGCCATCTTACCCTCTTCCGGAACGCCCACGTAGAGCAAGCCCGAAGCCATCGGACGCAATTTGGCGGCATACCACACGTCAGCCAAACCAAAGGAGGCGGCAAGGTCGGCCACATTGGGCTGCGACACAAAGAAGTCCTGGATGAAGACCAAAAAGTTGTATTCCAAGAGGTGGACCAAACGCAAACGGTCGGCATCGCCCAAGAGCGGGTCGTTGAGCAGGTGTTCGCGCATCGCCGCCAAGTAGGCGCGATCTGCAGCACGGTCCGGCGAGAACAACACGAGCGGCAACTGCTGGCGTTGTGCCGAGAGCATCACATGGCGGTCCAGCCAGTTCACGCCCAACAAGTAGGTGCGGCCCGTCGACAACACCGTCTTTTCCTTCGGGTGGAGTTGGGTCGTCACTTCATCGGCAAAACGGCTCGTCAAGGAACGGTCCAGCGCCGCAAAACGGCAACCGTGCACCACGAAGACCGTAATCGCGCCCACCACGCACAACGGGAAGAGGAAGATTGCAAAGACGCGCGATGCAGTCACGTGTGCCGGAATGTGGCGGCGGTCACGTTCCTCATACTGATTGGGATTGCGCATCAAGAGTTGGACCGCCCACCCCACGAGCAACATACCAAAAGCAACCGAGGTCAACCACACCGTCGAAATCGGCAAGGCGCCCGCCGTCAACCAAAAACGGATGGGCGAACGGTTCACACCGTAGTAACACGCAAAGGCGGCCAAGGTCAATGCCACAGCCGTGAAGAGCAAACCCCACGCGCGGTCATTGTTGAGCAAACGACGCGCCGTCAACCAGGCCATAAAGGCGAGCAACACGCCACCTGCGGCATTGATGATGAAGGGGCCTGTCACAAAGGTCTGCAACACTGCAAGATGTTCGCGCACCACCGCCGTCTGCACCGTGGTTAAGTTCGCCAAGGTCAACGCATCCGCCACGCGGAGGGTGTTAATCAAAACAATGGTCACCAAACCTGCCGTGAAGGCAATGAACCACAAAGGAAGGTTGCGAACGCTATGGTCCCACAAACGCCATTCAATCGCCACCGCACGCAAGAAGAAGAGCGGCACAAACATCATCACCCACGGCGATTCCAAGGTCGTCAAACCCAAAACAAAGGCAAAGATTGCCATCTCACGACGATGGCCGCCACCCAAGATGTAGTTGTTCTGCAAGAGCACGCAGAGCAAAAGGCACATGAAGCACCACAACGAGGAGGTGAAGCTGCTGCCAATGTAGAGGCCCGACAAGTTGAAGATAAGGAGTGCCGTCACCACGTTGGCCGTAATCACCGAGACTAGCGGTGCCTTACCCAATACCGAGTCGTCGGTCATGCCATCCAAGGTCCAGAAGCGCACCACCCAGAAGGTTAAGCCCGCCGTAATCGCCATGATGAGCGCGCCCAACTGGTTGAGCGCCAACATCGATGGGGCCGAACCCAAGAGCGAAACCAAGCCCCACAACATCGGATAGCCTTCGCCCGAAACTGGTGCCGCCCCCGAGAAGTAAGCCAATGCTTGCGCATTTTCACCCGGCAAGGCAAAATCACCCGCATAGCACAGCCCCACAATCAAGGCAATCAACGCCCAAACAAAGGCATTACCCAACGCAATCAAACGCAACCCAAGCCGCTGCTTTTCAGGGAAAGGACGCGAGAAAAAGAAGTCTAATAAATTTGTTAGCATGGAGAAACCTCTAAAACAATAAGACTCGCGTTCGTTCCAAACGCTAAGCCCTCTACTCATAGTGTATCAACTTTACGCCCAACTTACAAGAAATAGTTATTGGGGCGATTGTGGGGGCTTGCATCGCCCCCACACCCCCGCGAAAGCGCAGGGCGCTTTACCCCAATTGTCGCCGCAGGATTACCAGGAAGGTTTACCGCAAAGACGCCAAGGGAAGCGCGGCTCATTCCGTCCGAGACAGA
>JAFYMU010000236.1 GCA_017548245.1 Kiritimatiellia bacterium
CATCCCCTCGCGTTCCTTCCCTGACGCCATCCTCTCGCTCTTACCAGACGGCATCTCGCCAGAAGGTACGCAGGAGCTGATGGCCACCGCACCTGCGGGGGTGACGTTGACGCCCTTTGCCGCCGAACAGTACTGCTTGCATGAGGAGGACTTTGCGGCGATTGTTGAACGCACGGGCGCGACGCCCAAGCAGAATAACATCCTGCTCATCGGCACGCCTGGCGAGGAGGGCGTCACGGTCACGGCGATGTTCGCGCGTCAATGTGGTCTCTCCGTGGGCGACACCTTCCGTATCGAACGCAAGGACCGCGCCGGCAAACGCTATAGTTTACCCCTGACCATCACCGCGATTCGTTCGGTCAACTGGCATCTCTTCACCGCACGCAGCCAGCTGCGCGCCCGTAATGGCGCCCCATTAGGAACGCTCGGGCCGGTCTTCGTGAGCGATACCGTCTTCGCCTCGTGGGATCGCGAACGCACCCAGCGGACGCGTTTCTTCTGGGCCGACCTTCCTGCTGAGGCGCCCACCGATGAGACCGCGCTCTACTCCTTCTCTGACCGTTTGGAACTCTCCGTGCAGGCGTTCGTCAATCAAGATGCTGAAGCGCGCCCCTATCAGACCAATCGGCTCGGCAAACAGACCTCAAAGCAACCACCAGCCGCGCCTGCCCATGCGGTGGTGCACCTTCGCGATGAGATTAGCTCGGGGACGTTGGCGCGCAGTAATGCGTTGTTGGCCGACTTGGCGCGGATTCCCTTGTGGTCGCTCTTGATTTTGGCAACGGGCTTCATCTCCTTGTTGGCGGCGAATGTGCGTGTGATGGGGGACGAACTCAAGACGTTGCACGCCATTGGGATGACCAAGGGGCAGATGGGACGTTTTCTCTTCGCGCAGGCCGTGCTCTTGGCATTAACCGCAATTTTGTTGGCCTTGACCTTCGCCTTCACGGTTGGTTGGGGCTTTACGGGGTGGACGCTCGCATGGATGCCCTTTGGAGGGCTACCGATTGCGATTCGCGTGCCGACCGAACCCCTTCTCTTGGGCATGGGCGTATTGACGGCGGCGATGTTTATCCTGACACCGCTGCCGATTGCGCTTCTCATCAAACGCCTCTTCAAGGCCGACTAAGGGTTCCATTTCTGCTATACTGTTTTTATGAGCGACGATATTCCTTTGCCCGCCCCTAAGAGTTTGCAATCCGTCATTGGCGCGATGCTCTTTGGCGCAGATCACCCGATGACCCCAGAAGAACTCCGCAACGCCTTGCAACAACGTGGCGTGGGGGCCGAACCCGATACGCCCGAGGCGACCTTTGCGGCGGCGGGGATTCGTGAGATTCGCGCTTACCTTGAAGATATTGGCGCTACTCTCTCGCACGCCGACTTGGGCATTCGCCTCTGCGAAGAAGATGGGCGGTTTTCGTTGCGAACTGTTCCAGCGGCGGCCCCATGGGTGCGTACCCTCTTGAAGAACGACACGCCCCAACGCCTCTCGCGCGCCGCCTTGGAAACCTTAGCCATCATTGCTTATCGTCAACCCGTGAGCAAGGCGGAAATCGAAGCCGTGCGTGGCGTCTCCACCGACCACACGGTTCGCGCCCTGCTTGAACTCAATCTGATTCGCACGGTGGGTCGTAGCGAACTCCCTGGTCGCCCCTTCCTCTACGGCACAACGACGACCTTCTTGGAACACTTTGGTCTTAAAAATATCAAAGACCTCCAAGAATCCTAACCCTTTTGGCCGATGTCCGTACCCACCCCCATCGAACATCTCTACTTACACTTCCCCTTCTGCACGGGACGTTGCGGTTATTGCGCCTTTATTTCGGGGCCACCGCCCGCGGATCCAAGTGACGTCATCGCAGCGTTCGAACGCGAATACGCCGCCCGTGGCGTTCGCCTTGCCCCCTTACGAACCCTTTACTGCGGTGGTGGCACCCCCGGTCTCATCGGAAGTGAAGGTTTTAAATCCCTCAACGCGGCCTCTTTTCTCACCTTTGCGCCCCACTACGAGTGGACTGTCGAACTCCATCCCGCCACTGTCACGCCCGAACTCATGGGCACCTTAGCGGCCTGTGGCGTCAATCGCATCAGTATTGGCGTGCAGAGTTTGGACGATGCTGTGCTCACACACTGCAATCGCCGCCATACAGTTGAGCAGGCACTTCACGCCGTGGCAGTTGCCCGTGCGTGGATTCCTGATACGGGGATTGACCTCATTGCGGGCTTGCCAGGCGTCTCTATGGGCGCATGGCGCAAGACGCTTGAAACCGTGATCGCCCTTGACCTCCCCCACCTCTCCGTTTACGGGCTCTCGATTGACGACGGAAGCGTTTGGGCCAAGCGCGGCGTGCCACCCCCTGATGCGGATGCGTTGTGCGATGCCATCCTGGAAGCCGCGACGTTGCTCACGGCGGCAGGGTACGAACGCTATGAGACCTCTAACTACGCCAAGCCCGGCTTTCAGTGCCAACACAATCTCAACACCTGGCACGGCGGCGACTACTTGGGGTTGGGTTACGGCGCGGCCTCACGCCTTGGCGCCGTGCGTCGCGATGGCCTTGGGGAAGAGATTCACCTGACGGCAGAAGAAGATGCGTTGGAACGTTGCCTCACGCAACTCCGTTTGAGCGAAGGATTTTCGGTAACCGATGCCGTGCAGCGTTATCCCCTCTTGGCGCCGATGGCTGACCATTGGAAAAAAAGCCTTGCACGCTTTCGAGCACAAGGCTTATTGACTACTGATTATGCGCCGACGGCGCGCGGTTATGAGGTCCTAGATGCCATGGAACGTCAACTCCTTGAGGCCTTGGACTAACATCCTTTACGACGCCTCCGCCTCCTCCTTCGGCGTTGCAAAGAGGAAGGGCAACGCCTGAATCGGATCCATCTTCGGGGGAATCACCAAGAAGAACTCCACAATCTGTGCATTCGGGCTGGAGAACTGCCATGCCGTCTCCTCCTCTGGTTGCCACACGGAAAAGACGGGATAACCCTTCACGCGCACCACACACGAGACTTTGGGCGGCAAGGTAAGGTTCAACTCCGAGAGCGCGGTTCGCACATAGAGTCCCTGCGGATTACGGCGATCGGTTAAACCACCAACATCATCTGCAGGCACAGGCAAGGCCGAAGAGACAAAGAGACGTTCGGTCGGCTTCAACTTACTCTGATCGGTAAAGTCCGGCACCCACGGGCACTGTTCGGGCAACTGCGTGTAAGAACAGATCATCGTGCACGGCGCAATCGTTTGCGAAGCGGCAGCGGTCGGCCCCAAAAGCAAGGGCTGCTCCAAGGGACGCTGATAACCCGACCCCGTCAGCAAAGGCAAAATCGACACCGCACCACATTCGGCAGGCGGATAGAGTCCCACGATTTCCGACAACGTAGCCACCCAATGTTCGATGCGTAAGGGTTGCTCCGAACGTTGCGTCGGCCACACATAATTCTTCCAAATCACCGTGAGCGGCAAGGTTTCATCCTGCGGAGCCAAGAAGCACAACGCCTCCATCTCCAACAACTTGGGCAATGTTGCCGCCAAGACTTCGGGCTTCACTTCTTCACTTAGAATCACACACAACGGCACTTGCTTAACGCCATCCTCGTGGCGAGAACGTTGACGCAAGGAGAAGATTTCAACCAGACGATCCGTTGCCTCCTCCCACGTCACATCACGAATCGGTAACACGCGATAACCAGCCTCCGCCAAGACCGGCAACGGTCCCATGGAACAAAAGGCACTTTCCGTGAGATAGGCGTGCGGCAAGGTCGTCCCAAACTTCGCCATTGAGGCCAAAAACTTAGAATACGCCTTGGGCGGCAAGGTCAATTTGGGTGCAATGTAGAGAATATCAGGCTTAGCGCCCTCCGCCTGTCCTGTCATCTCCAAGACATCTGGCGTGGCACGCACCTGGCCCCACATCAAAACCAAGAGGAAAACGAACCCAATCCGCTTCATGACCCGCATCAATTCCAATCCCACGCTCCAAGTCATCCGTTTAACAACACCACGTCTGCCAAGCGTAGAGCAAGCCCCAGTTCACCGCCAACGCATAACACTGCGAAGCGAAGTCATCGGCCACAATGCCCCAACCCTCTGGCAAATACTGAATCTGACGCGCAGGCGGCAACTTGAGCACGTCCAAAATACGAATCACGATGAAGGTCGAGAGCAACAACCACGGCATCTCGCACAAC
>JAFYMU010000237.1 GCA_017548245.1 Kiritimatiellia bacterium
CCTGTAAAGAAGACCATCGCCCACCCCAAGAGCGGCGAGAGCGGCGTTTCCCCCAGCGGCCACGAACTCGCGGCGCCGAGGTAGAGATTCATCCCACGGCAGCAGCCCATGGTGATGACCCCAACCCACGGGATGTGTTTGGCAATCGTGTCATAAAAGACGATGAGACCCAAGAGAACAATGGCGGCAGGAAGGCCCGAACCCGAACAGAGCAAACCCAAGGCCGCCAACACGATAGCGACCCCAAAAGACAGTGCTGCGTTTGACACGTCCCGAGGGAATTGGACGTGAGGGGCGTTCGTGCGCGTCAATTTTGGCATCGCACGCATCGTTGAGCAAGAGCCCCGCGGAGTAGAGACAAAGGGAGGCTATGATGGGCAAGACGGGGAAAGCGCCCCGCATCCCTGCGAGCACCCACCCTGCCAAGATGTCACCAGGAACGGTAAACAAATTCGGCAGGCGGAGCAATTCCGCCCACACCTGCCAAGAACGTTGTTTACGCGCGGTTGATCTCATCGTTGCGATAGCGGATTACCAAACGATTTCGCGCGATTCGAAGACGGGGCCATCGACGCAAACGCGTGCGAGAACTTCGGAGCCATCGTCTTCCTTGCGAATCTTCTGCACGCAAGCCAAGCATGCGCCAACGCCGCAGACCATGTGCTTATCCAAGGAGAGCCACCCCTTGATGTTTTTCGCCATGGCGCGTTCGCCCACTGCACGCAACATGCCATCGGGACCGCAAGCGTAGAGTTCGGCATCGGGATTCTGTTCCAAGGCGGCATCCAAAGGAAGGGTCACCAAACCCTGTTCGCCCGCGGAACCATCCTGGGTGGCAATGCGCACGTCCCAACCCAACTGCACAAAACGTTCGGTCTCCAAGATATCAGCGGCAGTACGGCCACCAACAAAGAGGATGCCCTTACGCGGCAAGCGGGTGGCCAAGAACCACAAGGGTGCCACACCGTAACCGCCACCCACCAAGTAAGGGGTGCCCGTGGGATTCAACGGGAAGGGACGGCCGATGGGGCCCAAAATTTGGAGTTGCGAACCCACCGGGAGGGCGGCGAGGCGTTGGGTACCAAAGCCCACGACCTTGTAGAGCACATAGAGTTTGCCCGTGGCGGGGTCGGCATCATAGATACTGAAGGGACGGCGCAAACGCGAAGCTTCCAGCGTCGGGATTTGCACGTGGACGAATTGACCCGGTTGGGCAATCGCGGCAATTTCAGGAGCCTGGAAGGTTAAGACTTGATAACCTTGTGCCAACGGACGAATATCGAGCAATGTTGCGGTGGTATCTTGCATAGTCATACTTACTCCTTAAGAGGGGCTTCCTTATTTTCAGTCTCAGTCGTGGGGCTCGTCGGGGTTTCAGCGGGCGTCTTCTCCGTGGGAGAAACGGACGTGCCGCGTTCGAGGGCCAAATAGCGCGGTTCTTGACGAATCATGCGTAAGACCTGATTCACGGTCGAAGCGGCATCCATCTGCCCCTTCTTCGTCAAGGACGACTTCAAATTCTCCAACTTGGTGAGGTAGTCACGGTAAATCTTGCGCTTTTCAGAGTCACGCGAATCCATGACCGAACGGCGCTGCAAGAGGAAGGTCTGCTGAGCCTGTTGCACTTCGGCGGGGAATTCCACCAAATCCTCTTGACGCAACTCATGGTTTTCTTCAAAACGTGCCAACTCTGCCGAAGCCGCTTCCCACGCATTGAAGTTGCCCGACTCACGGAAGGCCTCCATCAACGAACGCAAGGCGGCATCATACTGTTGCGGCCAATCGCCCAAGGCACTTTCGGCTTCACGGTCAAAACGGTCGAGTTCCACACGCAAGGCATCACGCACGTTGTGCAAGATTTCCAATTCCGGAATCGTGGTGCTACTGGCACGCGCCGTACCCGGCAAGACCACCGTGCTCCCCGTAGTACCCACCTTGGCAACCAAGGCTTCGTTTTCTGCCACGATGGGGATTTCCTTCACGCGATTCAATTCATCACTGATCTTGCCGGCGAGTACCATCTCACCCTTTTGGGTGTAAGTCTTACGCAGTTCATCCAAGGTGGCGGTGTACTTCTTGGCGGCAGCGACAATCTGACGCGCCGAGATGGCGGCCTGCTCGTCACGGATTTGCGCCATGGTACGCTTCAACAACGCCAACTCTTCAATATCGCTCTCTTGAACTTCGCCCAGGACGTTGTTCTGCACATACTCATCCAAGGCCTTCTGAACGGAGATCACGCCTTCGTAGTTGCCCTCTTGCTGCACCGAACGGCGCAAGTCGGCAAGCCCCTGACGATACTGGAAGAGCAACTGCGATTCCTGTTGACGGCGACGCAAGACAAATTCATTGAGCGTCGTTTCAAAGATGGCACGCTTCTCCTCTGCACCATCAGGGAGACGCTCACGCGGTTGAGCCGCCAACTGCGTCTTGGAGGCCACCGTCGGGAAGTATTCCGAGAACGAGGCACCCTTATCGCACAAACCGACATAACTATTGTAGAGTATGCTGACGCCAGGGATGGCCGCAACGGCACGTGCCGGCGCATAGATGATGCGCAAGAGCGGCGAGAAGCCGCCGTCCACCAAACGGCCCACGAGCGGAATCGAGAGCAAGTAGATAAATGCCACAGCGGCCGACAGCACCCACCAACGCCAACGGCGGCAGCTGCGGTTATGCGCATCCAAAATGGCTTGCACATCTTGGTATTCGGGCATCGAACCGTATTTGGCGGTCAATTTTTCTGCCAACTTCTTTGCCGTCAACCAATCGTGGTTGCGCACGCATTGACGGATACGCGCCAAGTCACGACGCAAAATCTTGCTCGGAATCTCGCGCAATTCCTCTTCGTAGACATTCGCATCTTCATTCAAAAGACGGAACTCTTCGATAAAGGCCTGCGCACGTTCAAAGTTTTCAGCCTTCAATTCGTTGGGAATCAAGGCGGCCAAACGGTTGCGGCGCGCCACACGACGTTCCGCCTCCTCCACGCGTTCGCGGGTGTCGGTCAAGAGTTTACGACCGGTCGGGCCCGAGGGTTCGAAACCATGAAGACGGCCAGCGATGGAGGCGATGCGCTCAAAATGGCGTTCGTTCCATGCCAAATCAATCATCTTACCAATCGTTGCCACATGTTCGTACATACGGCAATCGGCACCACACGCAGGGCAATACTGTTGGCCCACAAAGGTTTCCGAACCGCATTCGAGGCAACGTTCGCTTCCATCCCAACCGCATTCAGCGCAGAACTTCGTGCTGATGGGGTTCACCGCATCGCACCATTTGCAACGCCACGTGGTCTTAATCGTCGGAGCCACCGTGCGGCCATGGCTGGCGGCATCGGTCAAGGCGCGAACGAAATCCTGGGCCGAACGGTAACGTTGTTCACGTTCGGTCTCCATACTGCGACGCATGACCTCGCGCAAGAAGACAGGCACATCCTGTTCGCGATAGTAACGCGGATTGCGGCCAGTAATCAAGAAGTAGAAGACCGCACCCAAAGAGTAGACGTCAGCACGCACGTCACTGGTCGAGGCATCCTGTTCCAATTCGGGCGCGGAGTAACCCAAGCTGATGAGTTTTTCGCCCGGCGCAGTCAAATCTTCCATGCGCGTCACGCCGACTTGAGGCGTAATGCGAGCGAGACCGAAGTCCACGAGCTTGGGTTCTTGGGTGGGATCTAAGAGGATGTTGGCAGGTTTGAGGTCGCGATGAATCACGCCGCAACTGTGGGCGTAGACCATGGTGCGGGCGATTTTGAGAATCATCGCCAAGGCCTCTTCAGCCGTCATGGGACCATTCCGCGAGATGAACTGCTCCAACGTCATGTGAGGCGGCGGCGCAGCATTGGCATCGTCTTGGCGCACAATCTCGGTCTGAGCAGGTCCCGAGACATATTCCATCACGATGTAAGGACCAAGGGCATCTTCACCCAAGGCGTAGATATGAACGATGTAGGCGTGGTTTAGGGCCGCCACGGCGCGTGCTTCATGCAAGAAGCGCGAACGCAACACAGGGTCAGCCAGTGCCTTATCATTCAAACGTTTGACTGCGACATAACGTCCAAGGCGGCGATCCTTGGCCAAGTAGACGATGCCCATGCCGCCATCGCCAATCTTTCCACAGATGGCATAATCGTCAGAAGGGTTTCCCCCCTTCCCCTCATAAGCCCCCTGCTCTGCGTCAGCGGAATCGGGACGAATCACCACCGTTTTGGGATTCGCCTCATTAGAGACGATCACGGTATCGGTTTCATCACTATCCACTACTTGCGCTGCGTCATGCTCAGTCATACAGCCACCTCAAAATCGGTTAGGGTTGACGTTGAAACGTTGTCGGATCTTGCGGAACAATATCAAAATTGGGCTTCCAGTGCGGTGAAGCCGAATAGAACGCCATGGGCGTGTGATAGGTAATCGTTTCAATGACCTCTTCAGAGAAGCCATCGGCACGCAACCGGTCGACTACCTTAATTAAAGATAAGGGATCGCTAATGCCCCAGTCCGCCGAACCATTCACAATCACGCGTTCGTGGCCATGTTCGCGAATCATCGCGCTAACACGTTCGGGCGAGAGCTTGGAGAAGGGATAGACCGTCATGCCCGCGTAGCAACCACTTTCAAGGGCAAGACCGATGGTCTCCTCGACATTGTGGTCGATATCAATGCGTTCGGGGGTCAAGCCTTCAGCCTTAATAATCTCAAGAACGCGGGTAATGCCCTTTACCTTATTAAAATGGGGCAAGTGGAGGATGACCGGCATCTTGCGTTCTTCAGCCATACGCAACTGACGCACAAGGGCGTGCTCTTCGTTGGGCGTAATGTTGTTGAAGCCGATTTCACCCAACGCGACACAACGCGGATGGTCCAAGTATTCCCCCATCCCATCAATCACTTCATCCGCCAAGGCGCGATTTTCAGCTTCCTTGGGATTCATGCCGATTGCACTCCAGTGGTCAACGCCAAAGCGTGCTGCACGTTGATGTTCGAACTCTAGGGACAACTGGAAGTAATCAAAGAAGGTGCCCGCATAACGTCGATTCGCGCCCTGCCAGAAGGACGGTTCCACGCAGACGCGAATCCCCTTGTCTCGCATGGCCATGTACTCATCCGTGGTGCGAGAAATCATATGAATATGCGGTTCAATGATAGGTTTCATAGGTAACAAACGCTTTCAAAAGGGTGATGCATCACGCCATTACTTTGCGGGTGCATAGGGGTTGCGCACGCCATAGGTCTTCGAGAACTGATCAATGCGCGTTAAGAGCGCCTCCGAAGGATTCTCGGCATACTCGGCCAAGAGGTCAAACATAGCACGTTCGGCCCAGGCTTGACGCAAGTTGGTCGTCTCTTCACGCGCGGCATCCTTTAAAGAGAAGGTAAAGACGGCATCATAGGGATTGGTCGAAGAGTTACCCTTCAACTGACAGGTCAAGGACTCCACCCCACGCGGCACGCGGCCATAGACCGTCAATGCACGGTCAGCATAGAGGTTGGTCAACTTCTTCGGATGGATTTCACCGCCGCTCTGCGTTGCAAAGACAATCGACAAATCCTTCATCACGGGGTTACGAATCGAATCAAAGATGGGAATCAACTCCCCTTCAATCGCGCGGATGTTACCCGAAGCCGAGGTGTTTTCACCGCGGTTGGCATAGCACAACATATCCAAGAAGTACGGATTGACCTGCTTAATACCAAAGGTATAGACCGAGATCATACCATTATTCATACGCGTGAATTCACCGATAATGCGGGTGGTTTCCGTCACACCCACCGTCGGTTCACCGTCCGTCACCACGATCGCAATCAAGGGACGATTGGGTTCGCGCTGCAACGTCAAGAGGTCTTGAAGCAACAAGAACAAG